>JABIUH010000058.1 GCA_018701055.1 Woeseia sp.
CCAGCAATTGTCCTGCAACAACCCGCTCGCCAGCATCGACATTGAGCGTAATCGTGCCTGACGCCGTTGCATACAGAGTAGGGCTGACCGCAGCGACGACATGCCCTTGCGCGGAGACGTCTCGCACGAGATTGCCGCGTGTCACCGTCGCGGTACGAATGCGCTCGTAGGGTACGCTTACGGTTGCATTAGCCCAACGCTTGACCACTGGCGCAGCCATCAGAATCGCAACGATCCCAACGATTCCGATTCCTGCGAGTATTAATCGTTGACGGCGAGGGTCTCGCAGAGCGAGTTGAGTGTCTTGACCCGATGTGTCGGCGATTGCCAGAACATTTACCCCATTAATTGCTTTGCGACGAATTTCGTCTTTGCAGCGTCATTTTGGAGTTAGATACGCTAAGGGAGGATTTGGTTTGTATCCGTCATTCGAATATGGCAATACCCGCTCGAATGGTTGATCACACAGTGTTTCATTTACGGGTAGTTTTGCGAATTTCCGCAGGTCCGTTAATCGCCTTCGGACCATGGTTTTCGTGCTAGCCTAAACGCATCGAAAACTGCCTTGGGAGCTACGACGATGAGTATTCGCCTTCTAACCTCCGTACTTATTTTGTCTTGTATTGCAACGTTCGTGGCCGTCGCTCAAGAGCCTTATGACGTGGTGATCAGTGGCGGTCGGGTGATGGATCCTGAAACGGGCCGGGACGAGATTGCCAACATCGGCATCATTGGCCATCAGATTCAAGCGATCACCACGGATGACATCCAGGGTCGCCGGACCATCGATGCGAGCGGCCAGATCGTGGCGCCCGGATTCATCGACATCCTTGCGAGCATGGGGCTGAACAAGGCCGCCCACGAATTCAAAATCGGTGATGGCGTGACTTCGGTTCTCGGTATGCATGGCGGGCCGCTCGATGTCGCGGACTATAACCGCAAGCATGCAGCCGTGGGACCGTTGGTTAATTACGCCGCAACAGTAGGGCATGCGGACCTGCGCGTAGCCGTCGGTGCGACGGATCGCTACCTGCCAGCAACGCCCGAGCAGATTGAGGCGATGCGCCCGCTGGCAGTGCAGGCGATCCGGGAGGGTGCCGTGGGCATCGGCTTTGGCATTAACTACACACCCGGAGCGTCATACGAAGAAATCTTCGCGTTATTTGAAGTTGCGGCGGCGGAAGGTGTGCCTTGTCATCTACATGCTCGCTACAAGGGCAACGTTTTCCCGTTCACCATGAGTCTTGCGGCCATGGAGATTGTTTCGATAGCCGCGGCCACCGGCGCGCAGGCACAAGTGGCTCACTTGATTTCCTCCACCGTAGGTTCCGCGCCACTCTCGATTGCGCTTCTTGAAGGAGCGGCTGCCCGCGGCGTTGATGTCGGCTTTGATTTCCACGTGTGGACGCGTAATCAAACGACATTGCAGTCGGCACTCTTCGATGAGGGCTGGCAGGAGCGCTTTGGTGGTGCGACGTATTCCGATATGTATGTTGCCGGCACGCAGGAGCAATTGACTGAAGAGCGGTTCTTCGAGCTCAGGGCACAACCCGGATCACTCAGCGTCCAGACCGAGTTCATTCCCGAAGAGGAAATGATTATGGGTCTCAAAAGTCCGTTGGGAATCGTCAGCTCTGATGGAGGCGGGCTTGTGGATGGCGGCGGACACCCTCGCAGTACAGGGACATTTGGTCGTTTTCTGGGTCGCTTCGTTCGCGAGCTTGAAATCGTAGACTGGATGGACGGCATTCGTAAGATAACGTTGCTTCCGGCAGAACGCCTTGAGGAGACAATCCCGGGGATGGCAAGAAAAGGGCGATTGCAGATCGGGATGGATGCTGATGTGACCGTCTTTGATCCAACCACCGTTCAGGAGCGGGCGACTTACGCGAATCCGGCACAGATGTCCGAAGGCATTTCATACGTGTTTGTTAACGGAATGCTGGTGCTTGATAACGGAGTGATCGTTGAGGGCGCTGAGCCAGGCGAGTGGCTTCGCCATCCGCGTCCTGTTCCTTAATTCGGAAAAAGGTGGAAAAGGGGTCAAATCTATTCATGTCTCAGTAACAAAATAGATCTGACCCCTTTTCTCGATAAAATCTAAGCGGAGACCGAGGCTCTCGCAATCTCGGTTATATCGTGCAGCGACTCAACGTCCCAGCACATCGCCATCACCCGATCTATCTGGTCCGCTGGAAGTGCTGACAGTGCCTGGTCTTTGAGTTTTTTCTCTAGCGATTCTGTCGTCATCGGCCGTTCAAAGCTGCCAATCGCATGTTCGACATGTTTGTTCAGAACAGTGCCGTCATGCAACGTAATCGAGACGAATGCTTCTTCCTCACTGACAGATTCGTCCATCTGTGCCACTACTTTGTCACGCAGCTCAACAACTTCTGCATCTCGTACGACGGCATCGGTGAATTCGTTGGGCCCGGCGGAGCCACGTATTATCGAGGCAGAACTCGCGTGGTAAATACTGAATTTTGCTTCCAATCCGGTCCGCGGTGTTTTCTTGCCGGTCAGTTTGATGACCAATGGATTGACTCGTAGCGAGACTTCTGCGATTTGGTCGGATGTAAGGTTGTTCTCATCCCTTAGTTGAATACAACCATCGATGATTGGGTGGGTAACGATACCGCAAGCAAAAGGCTTGTAGGTGTTGCGCGTAACTTCGAAGCTACCTCCGAGGTTGTCAGTTATCTGAGAAAAATCCTTTTCGTCTGAATACGTAAATGCGAAACCCTCTTTCGCCTCCAGTGCTCCGTCGGAACTCGTGAAGTCCTTCGATGCGAGCAATGCTGCTTTCAAACCGTTTTGGCCAGCACTACCGACATGAAATGGTTTGCACATTGTGCCGAACATTTCTTTGAGTCCAGCTGATTGGGTTGCGGCAATTCCCAGCGCCCAAACCATTTATTGCTCATTAAGTCCCAGGAGTTTTCCAGCTGCGGCTGCTCCACCAAAGACGCCTGCCGTGCCGGTAATGTGAAAGCCTCTTTCATAGTGAGAGGGGTAGACCGCTTTGCCAATGCGACACTCAACTTCAACGCCGAGAATGAATGCGTGCATGAAGTCCTCGCCACTTACATTTTGTCGTTCGCCCAAGGCAAGAATCGCGGATGCCACAGGACCTGCTGGATGAATGATTGTCTCAAGATGTGTGTCATCGTAGTCGAGCACATGTGAAGTAATGCCGTTGAGTAATGCCGCATGCATAATGTCCAGTCGCTCACTGCGACCGAGTACTGAGGCTTCAGCGTTTCCAGAGAACTCGGCCAGTGCGGCAATAGCACGATCTGTTGTGACGTGGCGGGCACCACCTAGGCAACAGCCAACCCAATTAAATATTGAGCGCACGGCTTCGTAGCGTGCATCTTTCGGGATGTCGTCCCACTTTGAATTGACGACATAGCTTGCAAGTTGCCGCTGGCGCCACATTCGCCGTTATTGGCAGTGCGGTGCTGCCAATAGCGATGCCTGATGACTAAATGAATTTACGCCGTGAAATTGAGTCAGTCATTAATATGTCGCTCCGGAGAGAAATTTAGTTCACTGGAAGGATGGGGAGAATGACGTGCGAAGGATGGTTCGCATCGTGATAGATCGTGTTATCTGCTGTGATGCTACGTCGATGTTTACCAAGCGGTTCGCCTGTGTTCGGATTAACGTCGAAACGAGGGAAATTACTGCTTGATATATCGATACGAATTCGATGGCCTTTCTTGAAGTGGTTAGCATTTGGGAATGGAGTAACCACGATTTCATAGATTTCACCGGGAGCCATTAATTCCTGTCGATCTGGCCGATCGCGATATCTTGCACGCACGATGCCGTCAGTAAGATTCATCTCAAAGCCAGTCGGATAATCGGTGGAAGGCGGGTAGACGTCAATTAACTTCGCGGTGAAGTCCGTGTCAGTTGCCGACGATGACACAAACAGTCGCACCTCGATTGGTCCGACGACCTCGACATCTTCAGCCAGTGGTTCTGTTTGGAAAACCAAAACGTCATTACGAGACTTCAATGGCAAATAGGGTTTTTTTGCAGCAAACACATCGTCCGCTTCCCGCTGATCGTATGCGCCGGGTTCGAATACGGGGCTGGTGCTGGAGAATGAACCGCCAATCGTTGGCACCGGATCGCTGGGGTCGAAAGTATAGGTCGTGGGTGCCACGTCGTTCGTCGGGCGTAATGTGGAGAGCGTACCGTCGGCATGGAAGTAATACGGTGTCATTGCAGTGTTTGGTAAGGGCCAGTCGGCACCCTCTTTCCAATATCCGCCATGATAAAGCCGGCCATTCTGATCTTTATGACCATCGCCCGTGCCCATCACGAATGCGCGTACGTTTGCATTCGCGGGTCCGTCTTCCTTACCTTTTAAGTGACGGTCAAACCAACGGAGGTGATACTCATGGTGAAAATCATCGATAGCCGCTGCGGGTCCGAATTCAACGTTACCTGCAAAGCTTCGGGTGTTCCCGCTGTGAGTCCAGGGTCCCATGACCAGTTGCACCGACGAATCGAGTCTTTTTGACAGCTCCAGGTAATTATGAATCGTGCCGCCACCATAAGAGTCGTACCAGCCTGACAGCAATTGCATGGGAATATCGGCCGTCTTGTCGTAATGCTCAACCCAGTTCAGGTCCGGATGTTTCCAGTAGTCGTCGTAATCACTGTGGGTCATCATTTTGAGGATGTAGTCCTCAAAGTTTGGTGCGATCGAAAGTGGATTCAGGCCTTTCCGAAGTGGCATCACAGTGAGCCAATTATTGATCGAATCGATAGAAAGCATTTCATGCACAGCGGGATCTGTCGATTCAGCGCCTAATTGTCGAAATGCCCAGGTCAGCTGTTGGTTTTCGAACGCTCCGTGATTTCGAACTTTATGATCCCAGCCGTTCGACATGCCGCCCATATTGAGGACGATGGTTCGCAAATGAGGCGGCTTTAATTTGGCGGCATTAGCCTGGGAATGAGCGCCGTAGGACGTACCCCACATACCGATCTGACTATCGCCATAGGGTAGGGTCGCGAGATACTCGATGGCGTCGTAACCATCCTTTCCCTCGCCTATGTATTTCGTAAACACACCTTCTGATGCGAATCGACCCCGGTGGTCCTGTAAAGCAACGACATAACCGTGGCTAGCAAAAAATCTTGCGGATTCGACTAGTCGGGTTCCAGTTTTGTTGTACGGCGTTCGTTGCAACACAATTGGAAATTTTTCGGCAACTAGTTCGCCGTTTTTTGCAGGTCTAAAAATATCAGTCGCAATGCGGACGCCATCGCGCATGGGCACCATTAAGTTACTTTCGACCTGGACGACATCGTACGGTGCCTGGGCGAAAATAGGCGCAGCGAATGCCAGCAGTAAAAGTGTGGAAAGGTACTTAAACATGGAACTCCCCTTTATTCTTATGGCCCGAGCGTAGCACGAGATCGCGTCGATCGGGACAGGCAGGGGCAGCTCATTCTCGAATATTTGGGGCTCTTTATCGTGGCCTAGATTCTAAGAACCTTCACAACGGCGGCGTACCGCTTCGGCTGGCACGAATAATTGTTCCGTCAGGTACACCTTGAACTCGGCGACGAACGGTTGTTCGTTAACTGATTCGCCCATGCAGGTGAGCCACTGATCGCGTTCGGGCGTCGCGATATCAAGATGGGCGTGAACTCTCGGGATGCCGATTGCGCCGTATTTTTCGTTGTAGAGTTTCGGCCCGCCCAGCCAGCCGCAAAGAAATCTGGCGAGCTTATCCCGCGATATTTCTTTGTCCTCGGGATGCATACCGTGGATGGTAACGAAACGTGGGTCCGATCCCATGCGGTCGAAAAACTCGTTCACCAGTTTCCGAATTCCTGTTTCACCGCCCGCCGCCTGGAAAGACGCATCGCCGGTACCGTACTGCTGGTTCGTTTGAAGGCTCATCTCAGCACTTTACCCGCTTACGAATAATTTATTCTTCTCCACCCATTATGGGTTCGTAATCTTGATTGGTGCGGTAAAAGTTCACCACTCAAGCGGCAACCAATGTCCCGTTCTTGTAGTCGAGAATCGCCTGTTCGATCTGCTCGCGCGTGTTCATCACGAACGGCCCGTGCTGGACCACTGGCTCGTTCAGCGGCTTTCCCGCCAGCAGTACAAATCGCGTGGGTACCGCGTTGGCCGTTATGCGCACGCGGTCGCCGGGAGATAAAACACCGGCAGATTGGGCGGCAAGCTCGTTCTGTTCTGAATGTTCGCCAATGCAGACAGATCCCTCATAGCTGTACACAAAGGCACTGTGTGTTGCCGGAAGCTTGGTTTCAAATGTTTTCCCTGCATCTAGTTCAGCATCAAAAAATACTGGTGCAGTGGTCATCCCTTGAATGGGACCGGAAATTTCGCTAGCTTCGCACCCGAAGGATCCGGCAATCACTTTGACTCTGCCGCCATCGATGTTTGCGACAGGAATTTCCGACGCTGGAATGTCTTTATAACCGGCAGGTTTCATTTTCTCCGCTGCGGGCAAATTGATCCAAAGTTGAAAGCCGCGCATACGACCTTCTTTCTGCTGAGGCATTTCTGAATGAATCACACCATGACCCGCTGTCATCCATTGCACGCCAACTTCAGTTAATTCTCCAACATTGCCCATATGATCTTCGTGTCGCATGTGGCCGTCGAGCATATAAGTCACCGTCTCAAAGCCACGATGAGGGTGTGTTGGAAATCCTGCAATATAGTCTTCAGCTCTGTCCGTGCCGAATTCGTCCAACATCAAGAACGGGTCGAGTCGTGCAGCCGGTGATGTGCCGATGCTGCGGCGTAATTTTACGCCTGCACCATCAGAGGTTGCTACGCTCTGAATGGTACGTACCAGTGTCCGATGTGTCATGAACGTCTCCTTGTGATGTGTGCCTAAGCCGCGATTGAGTCGAGCGCCTTGGATGCTAGCGTCCAGCGACTCATTACCTATTGTCGTGCCCTCGGCATAAACAAACTGTGTGTCCTCGGTACCGAGGAACGCCAAAACTGTTCTCATGAAGCCGGTTTGTGTATCTAACGGTATCCCCTGATAGCTGTGACCGCGCGTCGCAAAGACCATCGTGCGTTTGTCCGTCAGTAATCCAACCGCACCGCTGGATGTGTAGCGGAAAGAACAATAAAGCACAATAAGGACACCCATAATTGAATGTTCTCAAATCTGGTCATAAAGCAAAGATTTGCACGGAGCCCATTGGTCGTATGGCATAAATATAACTATGGGCGTCCCACTAATTCTCGTTTGTTAGATCTTCCCGCGGCTTCGGACTGGCATGTTCACAGACTTTGATGGAGTTAGTGGTTTTAGGTTTAGAATATAGCGACTACTTTTTGACCCAACCTGGATAAATTCATCATCGATCTCCAATCCGTCAGACAATCATTGAAAACTGTTGCCGCGACGATTATTGGTCTGGCTGTGCTTCTGGTTGGGACTGAACAAAATTTTGCGGCTGGAAAGCCGGAGCAAACTTTATACACCGGGGTTCCTGCAGCGTTCGACGATCGCAGTGTTGGCGCATTCTCAGATTTGGGTGCATGGCACGGCTTCGCTCTACCGTCGGCCGACGACAAGGATAGTGCGGGCGAATTTGTCGGTCCGTTGTTGTTTGATGAGGGTATCTGGGTATCACCGGCATTAGTCGCGGCCCATATCGAAGTCGATGGGCAAGATCTAGATTACGAATCGGCTCACGCAACTTACTTCGCCGAGCCGGGCATCCTTCGGCAGCAGTTCACAATCGGAACACTAGTTGTTGAGTTGACGTTGCACTACGAGACCAGTAAGCGCGCCGTAATTATTGCCAAAATTGACAATCAAGGTGAGCGCCCTGTGAGTGTTCGCGCAAACTGGGGTGGTGCGACTTTTTCCGAGCAAGATCGTTTCACTATGCAGGAATTCGGCGTCGCGTTAACGACACCTGGGGGAGATCGCGTCAGTGTCTTTTCTCCGGGCCATCAAGCAAGCACAGATCGTAATCAGTATTTGCTAGAACAACTGGAACCAAGGCAGGTTGCAGCGCAGTCGGTTGAGTTTTTCCCAGTGACGGTTTTGCTCGGCAAGGATGAGAGCGGCGTTCATATTGATGCTGCGAGCTCGCTCGCCGCACGAGAGCAACGGTGGACCGAGTATAAAAGTGCTATTGCGACCGGTCATGCGACGACGCATCCGCAGCAGATCCTCGCTGATAAAGCGCTCATGACCCTGGTGAGTAACTGGCGTAGTCCGCGCGGCGGCTTAACCGTTGACGGCTTGTTTCCGTCCTCTGCAGTTTCCTATTTCAATGGTTTTTGGGCGTGGGATTCATGGAAGCACGCGGTTGCGCTTGCCAGATTCAATCCCGAACTCGCCAAACAGCAAGTACGGACGATGTTCGAACATCAGAATGATCGAGGCATGGTTGCTGATGTCGTCTACGTCGATTCCAGCGAAGATAATTGGCGCGATTCAAAACCACCACTCGCGGGTTGGGCAGTTGAGGAAATATTGGAACGAGATGGTGACCTGATTTTCGCCGCAGAAATTTATCCCAAAGTGGTCAATTATCACCGCTGGTGGTACCAGGATCGCGATCATGATGGTGACGGACTTGCCGAATACGGTAGCACTGATGGCACGTTGATCGCTGCCAAGTGGGAAAGCGGTATGGACAATGCCGTGCGTTTCGATGCCAGTACCATGCTCAAGAATAATGAGCACGCCTGGTCGCTTGATCAGGAGTCGGTTGACTTGAATGCCTATCTCTATCGCGAGAAAATAGCGCTCGCAAAACTTGCAGTAGCGATAGGTAGAGATAGTGAGTCGCTGCAGTGGCAAGTGGACGCAGAGTTGCTGGCTGAGAAGATACGCGACGCGATGTATGACGCATCCCGTGGCTGGTTTTCTGATGTATCGCTCGATGGTAGTCGCTTTATTCAGTCCGATGGCCCAGAGGGTTGGATTCCTGTCTGGGCCGGATTGGCGACGCCCGAACAAGCGGCAAACATTCGGGACGGCATGCTCGATCCACAGCGTTTCTTTACCTACGTGCCACTGCCAACGGTATCTCGAGACAACGCTGAATTCTCCGATGGTTACTGGCGCGGGCTAGTCTGGATTGACCAAGTCTGGTTTGGCATTGAGGGCTTGCGCAATTACGGATACGAACTAGATGCGCAACTGCTTGCGCACACATTGATTAGTCACCTCGAGGGTGCGACGACGCCCGGCGAACCATTGCGAGAGAACTACAATGCGTCGACCGGCGTGGGAAATAACGCAGAGCATTTCAGTTGGACTGCTGCCCATTTGCTAATGCTTGCGATGGACTATCACAACGCATGGGAAGATCAACGTGTGTTTGGGGTTAACAAGCTGCCGCCACACGCCGTGCTAACACCCGAGGACTCAGTCGATGGTGTTGACCGAATGTTATGGAAACGAAGTCTCGACGGCGACTGGAAATTTCATTGGATAACCAAGCCTGCAGATATTCCGATCGCCCATTTCCACCCACAATTTGACGACAGTCACTGGGGCACCATTCCCGTTCCGGCGAATTGGGAAGTTGAAGGTTACGGCAATGCCATTTATCTCGACGAGCGTTATCCGTTCGATACGTTGTGGCCTGACGTGCCACATGATTTCAATCCGGTTGGCTTGTATCGGCGCGAGTTTGTTATTCCCGAGTCGTGGGATAGTCGGCGTATCGTTCTAACTTTTGGTGGAGTGCGGTCCGCCATGCACGTATGGGTCAACGGCGAACGTGTTGGCTATAGCGAAGGCGCCAAGACGCCAGCCGAATTTGATGTAACTGAATTCTTGCACGCGGGGGAAAATCAAATTGCGTTGAAGATACATCGTTGGAGTGATGCGAGCTATCTGGAAAGTCAGGATATGTTACGCATGTCAGGCATCGAACGTAGCGTGACGTTAACTGCATACCCACGAGCCCAAATTGAGGACCTCTTTGTAAGTGCGACCGCCGACGGAGCGCTTGACGTTGATGTGCAACTTGCAAACTCGGGTGAGTCGATGTCCGGTGTTCTCGAATGGCAATTGAATGACGGAGAAGAATTGATTGCGCGTGGTGAGCAGCAAGTTTCGCTCACAGGTGATGCTAACTCGGCATTGCAAATTGAGAGCAGCGTTGCCAACGTCAAAACCTGGACAGCAGAGACCCCAAATCTTTATTCTCTGCAGGTGGTGTTACGCGACGATATTCATTCTACAGAACACATCACGCGAACCAATGTCGGCTTTCGAACGGTCGATATTCATGGGGAACAACTCCGTGTAAATGGTCGGCCCATTACCATCCGCGGCGTTAACCGGCATGAGACCCATCCCGCTACAGGACACGTCGTAGACATGGATACGATGCGGCGCGACATCGAATTGATGAAGCTGAACAACATCAATGCCGTGCGGTCGAGTCACTACCCCAATGACCCGCGCTGGTATGACCTCACCGATGAATACGGTCTTTATGTCATTGACGAGGCCAATATAGAGTCGCATCCGCTCGCTATTGACGAAGAAACTCAGATTGGCAACGAAATGAGCTGGCTCCCTGCTCATCTCGATCGCATGCAGAGCATGGTCGAGCGAGATAAGAACCACCCATCGATCATCATTTGGTCCCTCGGTAATGAGGCCGGGCATGGCGACGTATTTCGTGAAACCTACGCCTGGACAAAGAGCAGAGATAACTCAAGGCCCGTGCAGTACGAGCCAGCCGGCCTCGACAACTACTCAGACATCTTTAATCCGATGTATGCGCCGATTGAACGCCTGACGGAATATGCGAGCGACAATCCTGATCGACCCTCCATCATGATTGAATATGCTCACGCGATGGGAAACTCCGTGGGCAATCTGCAGGATTACTGGGATGCAATCGATGCTTACCCCGTGTTGCAGGGCGGATTTATCTGGGACTGGGTCGATCAGTCACTCGCAATGACGGATGAGCTGGGCAGGCGCTTCTGGGCGTACGGGCATGACTACGAGCCCGCGCTGCCCACCGATGGAAACTTTCTTAACAATGGTCTCGTCGACCCGGATCGAAATCCTCATCCGCATCTCGCCGAAGTGAAAAGGGTTTATCAGCCGGTGCGATTTACCTTGGAAGAAGACAAGGCGTTGAGGATTCACAATCGACAGGATTTCGCCGGCCTGGATTCGTTGTCATTCGAATGGCACCTTCATGAAAATGGAGAACAGGTGTCGAGCGGGCCATTGCTTGTTCCAATCGTGGGTCCCGGGGAATCGGTTCTCGTTTCTTTACCGCCGTACTCCGTTTCCGATAACGCAGAGACGTGGTTGCAAGTAACTGCCAGCAACATTGCGGGTGAAAATATTCTACCTATCGGTCACGAAGTTGCATGGGAACAATTTCAACTGAACGAATGTAGCGCGATCGATGCAGCCGACTTCAACGTACCTAAACTCAGTGTGACCCACGAAGACGATTTAATCGCATTGACCAATAGCCAGCTACGGATGGCTTTCAGCGAAACAACTGGCGAGCTGCTGTCGTATCGTTGGCGTGACGTCGAGTTGCTTGATAAATCGCCGACCATTAATTTCTGGCGTCCGCCAACAGACAATGACTTGGGCAACGGCATGCATGAATGGGCGGCAGTTTGGAAAGACGCTGCGAACGAGCGTGTACTCCGATCTCAGAATGTTACCGCGCTGGACAACGGCGGTGTGCTCGTCTCGCAGGCGTTCGAATTGCCAACGGTTGGTGCGGTCTTGTCTACAAGCTATGAGGTGCGTGGATCTGGCGGAGTCACTATCAGGCAAAACGTTCGCATCTCTAATTCGGCTTCCCTTCCTAAGCTACCAAAATTTGGCACACAACTAGGATTACGAAAAATCTTCGATAACGTCGAGTGGTACGGACGTGGACCACATGAAACTTACGCGGACCGCAGGATATCCGGTCGTGTCGGCATTCATAATGGCCCGGTCGCAGAACAGTTTCATCGATACTCCCGACCACAGGAGACGGGTAACAAAAGCGACGTTAGGTGGATGTCGCTGTCAGGACCGGATGGCGTTGGCCTGATGGCGATCGGAGACGGCCCTTTGTCGGCTAGTATTTGGCCGTTCGAACCGAATGAGTTGGAGTATGAACCCGCCGCGCAGGGGTCTGAGTCGGCTTCCGGGCTTGTGCCAATCACGTCAAAGCACGGCGTTGAGATCGAAACGGGAACAGCACTGACATGGAATATTGATTTCAAACAAATGGGCGTTGGTGGCGACACTTCGTGGGGTCGTCTGGTTCATGACAAATATTCAATTCAACCACAAAACATGGCCTATGAATTTACACTGGTGCCGTTCTTGATGAGCGAAACTAACGCGCGTGATATCTATGCAGAATCGCTTAGCTGTACTAATGAAAGAGGACAATGAAAATATCATGAATAATTTCATGACTCGCTTAAAGCAGCGCGAGCTGTTGCTTGGCACTATGTTATCGCTGCCGTCACCCGAGACGGCGGAAATTATTTCGTATTGCGGCTTTGATTGGCTTTTTCTTGACGGCGAACATAGTCCGGCATCAGTTCTCGACTGGCAACGAGTGATGCAGGCGGTCAGTGGGCGTAGCGCTTGTATGTTGCGTGTACCCGTGAACAGTGAAGTGCACATTAAAAAGGCGCTTGATATTGGCGCTGACGGAATCATCGTACCGATGATCAATTCTGCAAAGCAGGCAAGTGATGCCGTTGCCTGGACTCACTATCCGCCGCAAGGGCGTCGTGGAATTGGGCCTGGGCGAGCGAGTCGCTATGGTAAGAATTTGGCGGCCTACATTGAGCGTGCGAATGAAGACCTTGCGCTCATTCTGCAGATTGAGCATATCGACGCGGTCACCAACATCGACGAAATTGTTAACGTAGAAGGTGTCGATGCCCTCTTCATAGGGCCCAGTGACCTTTCTGCCAGCATGGGCAAGACCGGTCAGCTCGACGATGTCGAAGTGTGTGCCGCGATGGACAAAGTTGCCGATGCTTGTAGGCAACGTAAGCTGCCGCTGGGGTATTTTGGAATGACGGCGACCAGTGTAGAGCCGTTCATCGCAGAGGGTTACAGTCTCATTTGCGCCGGCACGGATGCCGACTTTGTTACGCGTGGTGCGTTGCAAATGGTTACCGCGCTAACATCATAGAAAAGAGTTCAGATCTGTTTGTTGATTAAATAGATCTGAACTCTTTTATTCTTCCTCTTTCTTTTCCGCTTCGGTTGCGTCCAAGTATTCTTGCTGATCACCGTAGTAATCATCAACCGCATGCTCTGAAGACAAGGGGCTCAGGTAATGCACCGCGGTGAGCCCTTTTCTATTCATCGTTAGGCCGGTTATGCATGCGTTGATAATGTGGGAACTATTTAGCGTTGTCCGATAGGTAGGGTCAAGGGCCGGGTGTAATTCGACCAGGTCAAAACCAACGACATTTGACTCAGCGCAAAGCCGTCGCACCACGGAAATTGCTTCGCGCATCGTGAGCCCACCAGGCACCGGCGTGCCGGTCGCGGCCATAAACGCGGGATCAAGAACATCAATGTCGAATGAGATGTGTAGCTTTCGCCCCTCTTCACTGGCCTCGGCAACCACTCGGTCAAGTACATCGTTCCAACCGCGTCGCTCGATCTCAGCCATGCTGTGGTAACGCATTCCTTCTTCGCGCATCCAGTTGAAGGCTGATGCGTCAATGCCACCCGAGCGTAACCCGACTTGAATATAATCTTCGGCCCGCACATGACCCTCATTAATGAGGCGATAGACCGGGTAGCCGTGATTAATTAGATGGCCGCTATCTCCCCACCACGCATCGTAGTGCGAATCGAAATGAATCACCGAAATTTTTTCTTTGCCGTAAACGTCGGCCAACGCAGCAACATTAGGATACTCCAACGAGTGGTCACCACCGACAATCATAGGTATCGCGCCGGTTGCCGCGATTTCGCGAACAACATCACGCACATGCTGCATAGAACGTTCAGTACTGTTGTTGTCGATTGCAACATCGCCGTAGTCGACGATATTCAACTCGGAGGAGGGACGCACTAGTGTGTAGTGGTCCGCGCCGCCCATAGGCCAGCCAAACAGGCGTAGGTCAGTGGTTGCTTGTGATCCGGAATCGCGCCATCGCGATCCCATATTCAAGGGTGCGCCGAGTATGGCGACATCCACCTCGGCGGCAACCAGGTCTTCCATGGTCAGCGCTATAGGGTAACCACCAAAAGTCGGCGGGCCGCTGCCGCCGCCGTAGCCGTTGCCACCGTAGCGGCCAAGCGAGACCGGACCAGGCTCGCGCGTCGGATCCATCGAGCGCGGGCGTTCGAGGCGCCAGGCATTGAAACGCGGTGATTCGGTGTTAAAGGGTATGTTTGGAAGATCCACTCCTTCCGTGTAGCGTCCGAACTCGGCAACGTCTTGCATTGCATTGACCCACGACTTTACTTCTTCAGGTGTGCGCTCTTCGAGGGCTTCGACTGTTTCGTCGACAGAACCGGCAAATCGTCGCGCGCTTCCACTTTCTAAGAACTCAACTTCTTCGGTAGTGAGCAACACCAATTTCGGTGCCACGTTGTCAGGAAGATCGACAGGGGGTCTGTCCTCGTCCCGCGGGTCATTCGTGTCAAACGGATAGGCTTGCTCACCGACCACGTGCTCAGGTGTTTGTACCGATTCGACCTGGGCCGAGACAACCGGTGCAACAGAAATTGCGGTAATAAACACGGCGACGCGAAGATCAAACGAAAATTTCGTCATTGGACAGCTCCAATTCACACGGTGCACGTTATCGCTGCCCATGATCGAGTGCTAATGGATGAACGTAATCCGGGTCGAGACCTGCTTCGTGTACCGCTATGCCATTCAAGCACGCGTTCAGCACCGCATTCGCGTGCAGCACCGATAGTCGGGATAGATCCAGCATCGGTGCCATGTCGGTAATTTCAAAACCAACAATATTCTTTGATGCACACACGTGACGAATCGTTTGGGTGACCTGATCAATGCCCAGACCGTTCGAAGTCACTCGGCCGGCCGCAACCATTTCCGTAGGGTCAATAACGCTTACATCGATGGAAACGAAAAAAGCATCGGGTCCCTTGTCGACTTCCCGGCGGATTCGTTTGAGAACTCTTTCGAAGCCACGTTGCTGAAACTCGGCCATGGTGTGATAGCGGACGTCTTTATCTCGTAACCACTGAAGCGTTTCTGCATCTACTGCGGGCCCGCGTAGGCCAACCTGAATAGTTTCATTTCCCTCGACAATGCCCTGATCCAGCAATCGAAAAACTGCCTGCCGATCAGAGATCGTGTGGTCATCGAAGCGCTCGACGTCGGGATGTGCACTAAAGTGAAGTAAGCCGAATGTACCCATACCGTGCTCTTCAGCGACACCTTTGACACCTGGGTAAAGCATGGACGTGTCGCCACCGACGAGCATGGGGATTGCACCCGTTGCCGCGGTTTCGGCAACCATTGCGACGACATGATCGATAGATCTTTCGATACTCATGTTATCAATCTCGAAATTACCGTAGTCAACGACCGACAATGTTTCGAGTGGCTTTAGCAAAGATTGCACGTCAGGAGTCGCAATAGTGTCTAACGCACGCATGTAATCCGGGCCAAAGGCTGCATCACGCCGGCCACTGCTCATGTTGCTGGGCACGCCGATGATAGCCACATCGACGTTGCCAGCGACGAGGTCTTCCGGCCAGATTGCGACTTTGGCGCCAGCAAAGGTTGGCACGCCCGATTTCGGAAATAGATAGCGATGCACACTAAACGGTCCCGGCGCGCGTTTATGCCCCCGCAAGGGTGCCGGCGTTGGCATGCCGCCAGCACTGAATCCGCGAGAAGTGAGGTTCAGTGGTGCTGCACCCATGTCGCGCTCGGGGTCGTAGGCCATTTGAGCCGCGAAGACCATCAGGTCGTCTATGAAAATTCGTAGGTCATCAGAACTACGCGTCGCGAGTTCATGTTCGAGTTGTCGCTCTGGAATAAAGTCAAGAATCGCGCCGGATGTAATGAACTCACTCTGTTCATCATTCAGTATGCTTGCTTGCGCGCGAAGTTCATCCGGTATTGCCCATTGTCCGAATGCGTGATCGGTTGGGCTTAACAGCAACGCTAGCGTGAGCGTGAGCAGGGCGTAACGTGACGAAAATACGGTGGCTTTCATATCGCTTGCCTGAATCGAATCGACAATGAGTAAAGCATTGTAGCTCACTAATTTGAGCGAGTTTTCAACGAGGAATATTCCGCAAGCACACCGACGGTGCTGAACTGGATCGTGCTTAGTTAACGGTTACACGTGCAGGTCTTGAGGGTCCCTTAATCCACATTCCTGGTCGTTCTCCGGTGAGGGCGCCGGACCGGATGACGAAGCTGCCATTGATCATTACGTGATCGATGCCAGTGGGATAACGGTGTGGATCGGTATAAGTCGCTTCGTCCTGAATGGTGTCGGCATCGAAAACCACCAGATCCGCATAGGCGCCGACAATAATTCTGCCGCGTTCTATCTGATTATATTGATCTGCGGGCATCGAGGTCATTTTTCGAACCGCTTCTTCAAGTTCCAAAACGCCAAGTTCCCGAACATATCTTGCCAGGATACGTGGGAACGCACCGTAGCTTCGTGGGTGTGGGAATCCGTCTCCATAACTGACAGGGTCGCCGTCAGTTTCAATCATCGCGAGTGGGTGCTGCATGATTCGTATGACGTCTTCTTCGTCCATTGCATGAAATATGACCGAAAAACCACCGACCAATTGCAGTTCGATAACCAGGTCTACACCGGTTTCAATAGTGCTTGGGAGGCCGCGGTCTGCAGCAAGATCGGCAAGCCGCTTGCCATTGTAAGACTCATCAGAATAGAGCACGCGAAACTGAATCCGACTCAAGTCTTCACCGGTTCGATCGTTCATGATGATCTCGCGCACTTCCTCGCGAATAATCTGCTTCTGTTCGGGGTCCGCAATGCGTTTCGCGAATTCGTCCGGGCCACCCGCCAGCGCCCATTGTGGGAACATCACCGCTGACCGAGTGCTCGAAGCCGTATACGGATAAAGATCAAGGGTAATATCTAAGCCGGTCTCTCTGGCCTCGTCAATCATGGCAAGCGTTTGCTTCGACCAACCCCACTGGTTTACGCCAACAGCCTTGTGGTGATTAATGTGTGTAGGGATGTCTGCCTCGGTGGCAATCCGTAGTGTTTCATTGACGGAATCAAGCAATCCCGTGGCTTCATTGCGCATGTGAGTGACGTAAATTCCGCCGTATTGCGAGGCCACTTTGGCTAGTTCGATGACTTCCTCGGTTTCAGCGTAATTTGCCGGAACGTATAACAGACCGGTTGATAGCCCGAGCGCCCCTTGTTTCATCGACTCTTCGACATAGTCGCGCATCGCCTGTAGCTCGTCGTGATCCGGTGCTCGATTTTCCATGCCGAGAACCTGTTTTCTAATCCAGGTATGACCCGTAAAAAATCCTACATTCGGTGCAACGTCGAGCGAAGACGCATACTCGTCGAGCGGCCAAGGTTGATCGCCGCTATGCAGGCTCGCAATGAGTGTCGTAATTCCCTGGCGCGTAAAGTTTTCTGCCAGTGGATGCTCGTGAATGGAGGTTTCAATGTGTGCGTGATTATCGATAAACCCGGGCGACACAATGAGACCGGAGATGTCGACGGTGATGTCGGCGTCGTCAGCGCTCAAGGCGTCGGCGCTAATGGCCACAATGCGATCGCCCTTCACTCCAATGTCACTGGGGAACGCTGGGTTGCCGAGTCCATCGACAACGGTGCCGCCTGCAAAAATTACATCGAAAGGTTTGCCGGAATCCGTTGCTGCTTCGCCAGTCGACGCCGACGGCTGGCAAGCTGAAATGGCAATGGTTGCGACTATCAACGCGAACTGGCGGATATAGCGCCCAAACGAGAAGTGAAAATTGATCAACATAGGCCTGTCACCAAACTTGTCCAGACGCCCAATGTACCTTGATTTTACCTCCAACAACATAGATGTCGAGCATAACTAGCCGCTGGAATGAGAATCCGGGGCTCCGGGTTTCTAGTTTTTCCGTATCCCGATATCGTCCAGAATGACGACACCCGGTTCGGTCTTATCAAATCGAATTCGTAGTTGAAGCACTGAAGTGATGTCATCACCTGCGAGGGCTGCGAGTGGTACCTCGAACACTTGTAATACCGGTTCCCAGTCCGCTTTGTAGCGCTTGTCATTTAAGCCTTTGGATTTCAGGAAGCGCACTTTGAGTGGCGGTGCAAGATGCGCGTGCTCGGTGCTATCGGCGCGACCAACCAATCCGGACTGCGTATACGCCTCGATTGTGAAGTGAGGTGGCGTAACTGAATCAGACGGCTTGGCGTTATCATCGTTCTCAACCGCGTCCCCATCTTTGTCGACAGGCGGTGTTTCAGTTGAGGCACTCACGGACATGCTGAATACATAATCCTTATCTGCCATGTTTGGCCAGAAATCGGATGGGACGTTGATGGTGTAGATGGGATCTTCGCTGCCAGTCCAGCCGAGCACGACGGCATTGGTACCCTGTTGCCGTTCATCACGATGTTTGAGTTCTTCTTCGCGCCATAAATTGAATCCACTAGCCGATATCGATGGGCTGGAAGTTTTCGACGCAGTGGCGGTAGTGACGTCAAGGTCTTCATCAAAATTGGCGAGTGCCACGAAACTCGAATCTGTGAATTGCTGCACGTAGGCGTGGTTAGGTAACCAGCTTTTGGCCGTCCGAGGGTCGCGAAATAGCTTCAAATAGCGCGAGTCGTCTTGCAGGGTCGCCGCTAGAAATGCTGCGGTGTACACCTTCGCAATTTGTCGCTGATCTTCGCCTTCGATGATAGGTGCAAGGTTTAGCTGCCACGAGCCGGGCGGCTGCGAGTCCTCGCGACCCCATGTCGAATTAAACTGACCATGGTTCGCGCCATGAATGTAGATTCCTGCTTTGAAACGATAGACGTTAGTCGATAAGTCGATACGGTTGAATTGCCGCAGCCCGTGAAAGGCGGATTCATCGCTATCGTAGCTGCCCTGTAGTGCGAGAAAATTGACGTCTGACAATTCAACGCGGCGATGGTAGCGCTGATCTATTTGTGCGAGCGCAACGAGCGCCCGAATTGAAAAACCATAATCAAATTTGACCGTCGCGTCGTCAGGATAATTTGGCAGTGCGTTGTAGGCGTAGGACATTGAAATTGCCTCGCCACCTCGGGAGTGTCCGATCAGCGCTATTTTGTCAAGATCAACTTTGTCTTCGAACTGATGCCCGCGGGTGGTATTCCAATCCCGCCATAGCCGCAGATGTTCGAGCAGCAGCCAAGCACGTGCGGGCATCTCTTTGCCCTGAAAATCGCCGGACCATGTGGCGTTAATGTAATTTTGATCGACCGATACAGCGATGATTCCACGGCTCGCCAGTAGCTCGCCTAAGTAGGCATACCCAGGATCTGAAAAGTCTTCCATGCCGTGATTGCCATGCACAATGAGCGCAAGCGGAAACGGACCTTTTCCTTCTGGCATCCATAACAGTCCGTTGAGTGGCGCCGCATCCAGACCAAAGCCCCAATATGTCTCGCGCATGCGCTGCTTAAAACCCTTCCATTCTGGAAGCAGTGGCGACGCGTCGACAATTCGAGATTCAATATCTCGCCCGCTGCCGAATTTCGGGCGGCGTAAATTTTCCCCGGCGCCGTAACTCAATTCAGTAACGCCAAACGACCCGGGAAGTGATGGGTCCGGCGCGGCAATGTGTGACGGCAGAGCACCGTCCATCGTCTTGTAGTTGCTCGGAAAGGGATCTTCGCCGTCATCGAACAGGCCCGCAATGTTTATTGCCATTACGATTGTGAGCGCGCCGGTCAGTGTGAGCAGTGTCGCTCGAGCTCGCGAACTAATCCCTCCAAGCACATCGCGACGTATGAGCAACCCTAAACTTGCGATGAAACTTAGGGCAAGAACGAATGTGGCGACGGACATAAAGCCCAGCGATCCGGCCGGTTCGACTGGAGACTTCCAGGCGTCAACGTCCAGCACTGTTAGCAGCACAGTTGCAGGTGTGAACAGAGTAAAGAACGCGCTCGCAAGCAAAGCGGTAACAAGAAAAGTCAGCGCAATATTGGGTATTTTCTGAAGGGCTTTGCTACAGATGCCGG
>JABIUH010000341.1 GCA_018701055.1 Woeseia sp.
CATGGTCATCGAGAAAGCGAAACGGTTGACCGAACATAAGCGCGACGTTGTCATCCTACTCGATTCAATCACACGATTGGCGCGTGCCTATAACACGGTAGTGCCATCGTCGGGCAAGGTCCTGACAGGTGGCGTAGATGCAAACGCATTGCATCGGCCGAAACGATTCTTTGGTGCAGCAAGAAACATTGAAGAAGGTGGCAGTCTGACGATTTTGGCCACGGCACTAGTAGACACGGGTTCGAAAATGGACGAAGTGATCTACGAAGAGTTCAAAGGCACCGGCAACATGGAGATCCACCTGGATCGACGCATTGCCGAAAAACGCGTCTTCCCAGCGATCAACATCAATCGTTCCGGCACACGAAAAGAAGAGTATCTGACCGATGCCGAAGAGCTGCAGAAGATGTGGGTCCTAAGGAAAGTTCTGCACCCAATGGATGAATTGGCAGCAGTAGAGTTTCTTTTGAACAAACTTCAAGATACTAAGACTAACGCTCAATTCTTCGAAGCCATGAAAAGATAAATTGTAACTGCTTGAGCTCGTGCGATAGGGCATTAAGAAGCGACTCCGAATGCTTTTGGCTTATCGTTGAGTGAGGGTCAGAGTCTCGACTCTGACCCCGATTCTCCTGGCGGCGCGCGCAATGGCGATTATTTAGTATTCGGCGACCATCAAAAAAAGGCTCTTCAAATGAAGAGCCTTTTCGCTAATGCTTAATCGTCAGGTCAGATTCAGTCTTTCGACACGCCCCAGATTCCGGTGCCCTTCGCCGCGATATATAAGAACGCGAATGTGTAGAGTGCTGCTGCATCACCGCGATTCATGATCGGCAGGTAGCTTTCTGCGCTGAAGTGTCCCATCCAATAGGCGGCTGCGCCCATACCTGCGCAAATAAATGCTGCCGGGCTGGTCATCAGTCCGATCATCACAAGAGCACCGCCGATCAGCTCAACCGGGCCCGCAACCCACTGAATGTGCATGGGGCGATCGTCCGGCATGTTCATGAACTTGGTCACACCGTGACAGAAAAACATAAAACCTGTTGTGATTCGCAACAAGGCGTAAGTTTGATTTTCGTAGGCTTTCATAAAAGACATGGTTTTTGGTCCTCGTTATTATTATTAGTTTTTCCGGCCAACATCCCCAACCGGTCGATCGCTCTAGCCCGGACTGTTTTCCGTCTGTGCGCAGGATCGACTGAAGACTACCATTCCGACCGGCAGATGACATTTGTTTGTATCGAATAGCGTAAATTGAGCCTGGTTTGTAATGAATGCCGTATTAACGGGTCTCTTTTGCTGCTATTTACGAAATCCAACAGTTCTTCCTACCGCGCGGCGGGGTCCTCCTTGTCGGCCACGCTCAATAGCGAAAATGCCAGAGCGACAAATACTTGAATTGATTTGCCGCGAACGCCCATTTGTGGTTCCTTTGCCCCATTGGTGAGAAATTAGGATAAAAAAGGATCGCTTGTGTCAAAGGAACTAGAGCAAACAAATCGCACCACTATCAGTCGCCATTCGGAGCGCGCTTCGTACGATCGAGGTACGGCGTATGCCATTCTGGACGAGGGGATGGTCGCTCACGTGGGCTTCGATGCTGGTGATGGCGTAATCGTTATTCCGATGACGTATGCGCGACTTGGTGACGAGGTTGTTTTGCATGGCGCGGTTGCCAGTCGATGGTTGTCTTGCTTTGCTACTGGGCGACACGTCAGCGTTTGTGTGACGTTGCTCGATGGCCTGGTCTTGGCTCAGTCGGCTTTCTCGCACTCAATGAATTACCGCTCAGTCGTTGTTTTCGGAGAGGCTACGCTGGTAACGGACAACGAGAAGAAGGGCGTCGCTTTCAAAGCGTTCGTTGAACATTTGATACCTGGTCGTTGGGAAGATTCAAGACAGCCGGATGACAAAGAAATAGAGGCGACAACAGTTTTGTCGGTACTTATTTCTGAGGCAAGCGTCAAAATTCGTTCAGGGCCTCCTGCAGATGCCGCCAAAGACCTAGGCCTTGGTTATTGGACTGGAGTGATCCCATTGGGCGTTACCGCGGGCGCTCCCATTCCTGATCCGCTAATGGAGGAAGATCGTATAATTCCGGAGTATGCAGCGTCGTATTCACGCGGCGAAGGAGTCTGATGTTCCCTAAATATCCCGGTCGATGGAGCTGTTGAACGAATTAGGGTTTGTCCCAAAGATGTAGGAGCGCGACTTCTCCAGCGCGAAAAACACTTTGCTCCAGCGGCAATTCGATATAGCCGTCTGTTGTGCCAAGCGCAGAAAAATCTCCGGAGGTGTTGGTGGCGACGGGAATGGCGATCGTGCGTCCATCTGCTTCACCGTCAATGCGTACAGGCAGAAAACAGGTCAGTGCCGCTTTGAAGGAGAAGTCTTCGCCGAGCACGGCATAAACCCTACTCGCTTCAGTCCGTCCACTCGCCTTTAGCAGTGCTGGAATTACATACTGTCGGCAGCACACCAACGACGAAACGGGGTTACCAGGCAAGGCGAAAACCGCCTGACCACCAGGCCCAATTCCAAACCACATGGGCTTGCCCGGGCGCTGACTGATTTTGTGAAAAACCAGGCGCACGCCAAGGTTTTTCAGCACCTGCGGCACAAAGTCTGCCTTGCCCATCGATACTCCGCCGCTCAGCACCAGCACCTTGGATTTTTCCAATAGCACTGCAAGTTTGGTGTTTAGCGTGTCGCGATCATCCGGTAAGTGCTCATGCAGCACGTTAGTGAATCCCTGTTGCGTCAGCATGGCCGCGAGAGCCGGCCCGTTTGACATGCGAATTTGGTGGGCTGCAATCGCCTCGCCCGCGGGTACTAGCTCATTGCCAGTCGAAATGACGCTGATACTTGGATTTTCACCGACCGCGACGGTGCCGAGTCCGCACGAAGCAACGATCGCGATGTGTGCAGGCGAAAGTGTCTCGCCGGGTTGCAGGATTTCATGACCCTCAACGTAGTCAGAGCCTCGCGGGTGAATGTACTGCAGATGTTCGGGCAAATAGTCGGCAGCAATCGTCGCCGTTGTCCCATTGGTAGCAATTCGTTCGACTGGAATGACGCAGTCAGTGCCTGTTGGCAAGACGGCGCCTGTCATGATTTCGACGCAGTTGGCACGTGCACCAAGGGTAACTACCGGGTCACCCGCAAACTGGGTGGCCTGAATGTCGAACTCCCGCAGACCCTCTGCAAATGATGCGAAGCGAATTGCGATTCCATCCATGGTGACGCGGTCAAACGGCGGCTGATCGCGTTCGGCAACCACTGTTTGATGCAACACGCGACCGGCTGCTGCATCTAGCGGTACGTTTTCCGTACCAAATGGCGAAATTGCCTCAAGGATGGATTGCGTTGCTTCCGTTGTTGTAATCATGTGTGATTAGTTCGCTTCACGCGCAATAGCGCGATGACCAATGTCGCGTCGAAAATAAACGTCGTCCCAGTGAATGTTGTCGACGCATCCGTAAGCTTTGTCTCGTGCGTCGCTCACGGTTTCGCCTAGGCCAACAACACACAGAACGCGACCACCACTCGTTCGCACCTCGTCGCCTATTAGCGTTGTGCCTGCATGGAAGACCTTTACATCGTCGAGCGAATAATCGTTCAATCCGGCGATCGATTTGTCTTTCGCGTAAGACGCGGGATAACCGCCGGCGGCCATTACAACGCCGAGCGCGGCACGGGAATCCCATTTGGCAGATACACTGGCAAGACGGCCATCTAAAGTCGCGTTACACAGATCCACTAAATCCGATTGTAACCGCGACATAATTGGCTGCGTTTCCGGATCCCCCATGCGGCAATTGAACTCAATAACTTTGGGTGTGCCGTTTGGCGCGATCATCAATCCAGCATACAGAAATCCGACATAGTTGACGCCGTCGAGTCGCAGGCCGGCGAGCGTGGGCTCTATTACCTCATCAAGGATGCGTCGTTCCATTTCATCGGTCACGACTGGCGCCGGCGAATATGCGCCCATGCCGCCCGTATTCGGGCCAGTGTCCCCTTCATCGCGTGCTTTATGGTCTTGCGAGCTCGCCAGAGGCAGGACATATTCCCCGTCGGTGATCACCATAAAACTCGCTTCCTCGCCGACTAAAAACTCTTCGACAACGATACGATTTCCGGCACTACCAAAACTGTTGCTGCTTAGCATGCTGATCGCGGCTGCTTCAGCTTCTTCCAGCGTCATCGCAACGATCACACCCTTGCCGGCAGCTAGCCCGTCCGCTTTGATGACAATCGGTGCGCCCTGCACTCGAATGTATGCGAGCGCCGGTTCAAGGTCATCGAAGTTTTGGTACGCAGCGGTCGGGATATCGTGACGATGCAGAAAATCTTTTGTGAAGGCTTTGGAGCCTTCCAATTGTGCGGCAGCTGCCAGTGGTCCGAAACATCTTAATCCGGCAGCAATGAACCGATCGACAATGCCTTCGACGAGGGGCACCTCCGGGCCAACAATGGTCAGCTCGACCTCTTCTGTTTGCGCAAGTTTCAGCAGTCCATCAATGTCTTCAGCGTCGACAGGGACATTGCGGACGCCTGGTTCCAGCGCTGTTCCTGCATTGCCCGGTGCGACGAGCACTTCGTTAGCGATGGGCGACTGAGCGCATTTCCATGCGAGTGCATGTTCTCGTCCGCCGCTGCCAATAATCAGTACTTTCATTAGCGAATCCTAGAATCCAAATGCTTCTAACGGCGCCTGCGATTAGTGTCGAAAATGCCGCATTCCGGTGAGCACCATTGCCAGGCCATGCTCATCGGCTGCCGCAATGACTTCGTCATCGCGTATCGATCCGCCGGGTTGAATAATCGCGGCTATCCCATGCTCGGCGGCGCTGTCTATGCCATCCCGAAAGGGAAAAAATGCATCTGAGGCCATAACAGATCCAGTTACATTCAGCCCTTCGTCTGCTGCCTTGATCGCGGCAATCTTCGTTGAGTAAACGCGACTCATTTGTCCTGCACCAACGCCGATTGTCATGCCTTCTTTGCAGAATACAATTGCGTTCGATTTTACAAATTTAGCAACTTTCCACGCAAATAGCATGTCAGTGATCTGCACGTCGGTTGGCTTAATCTTCGACACAACTTTCAGATCAGATTCACCGATGACCCCAGCATCAGCCGTCTGTACCAACAATCCGCCTGAAACTTTCTTGAAATCAAATTTGTCGCCCTTTAACTGCGACCAATCACCCGTTTGTATTACGCGGACGTTTTTCTTTTCTGCAAGCACAGGCAGTGCGTCTGCGGCAATTGAAGGGGCAACTATGACTTCGACAAACTGGCGATCGATGATGCATCGCGCCGTGTTGCTGTCGAGGTCTCGATTGAACGCGATAATGCCACCAAATGCCGAGGTCGGATCGGTGGAAAATGCCCGGTCATAGGCAGGACCAATGCTGCTATCGATAGCCACCCCGCAGGGGTTCGCATGCTTCACTATGACGCAGGCGGGCCGGGAAAATTGTTTCACGCACTCAAGTGCTGCATCCGTGTCGGCGATGTTATTGTAGGACAGCGCCTTACCTTGTAGTTGCTCCGCTCCGGCTAGCGAGCCCGGCGCCGAAGTCTGATCTCGATAGAAAGCCGCAGATTGGTGTGGGTTTTCACCGTAACGAAGCTTTTCACTGCGTTGTCCGGAATAAAGAAAGCGCTGATTGAGCGAGTCCGAACCTATAGAGGCTGATAAATACCGCGTAATGGCCGTGTCGTAGCTTGCCGTGTGGGCGTAGGCCTTTGCCGCCAAACCGCGTCGCATATCCAGGCTCATCTCACCCGACCTTAGCGCTTTGAGAGTCGTCTCGTAGTCGCCCGGTTCTACAACTACCGCGACACCCTCATGATTTTTCGACGCCGCACGAATCATCGCCGGCCCGCCGATATCGATATTCTCGATAGCGTCATCCAAAGTTGCATCGGCTTTTTGAATGGTTTCCTCGAATGGATACAAATTAAC
>JABIUH010000057.1 GCA_018701055.1 Woeseia sp.
AGCCTCTACCGTGAAGGCAGATACAACGGTCACACCGAGAACAAAAAATCCAACACCGAAATGGGCAACCGACATACCAATTGCACCGCGTGTGAGTGCCACGGAACCGGCGCTACGCTTCCATGAACGAATCGGATCAATGACCGATGCAAGCATGACCCATATCGCGGCAATTGCACCAACCGCCAGCATTACGCTTGTGCCACCGTAAAATATTAGTGGAATCAGGATGCCGACAACCACAGCAACCATCGCCGGCAGTCGCAATTTATTCACGAGTGCCTGCGGCGCCTGGTTACGCCACGCGGTATGCATGCCGATCGCCATCAATAGAACTAACGGAACCATAGGAATAGCAAAGGCAATCTCGAAGTACGGTGGTCCAACAGAAATCTTGCTGCCGTCCAGCAGCTCCACAAACAAAGGTGCCAGCGTCCCGCCCAATATTAGTGCAGTTGCGATTACCAGGAGAACGTTGTTAAGCAATAAAAACGTTTCGCGTGATACCGGGCGAAACCCGGCTTCTGAATCCATGTCAGGTGCTCGCCATGCATACAGCACGAGTGCACCCCCGATGACGATCCCAAGAAAGGCCAAAATAAACAAGCCTCTTTCGGGGTCAACCGCGAACGAATGAACGGAAATCAGAATCCCCGAACGAACCAGAAAAGTACCCAGCAAACTCAGGGAAAATGCCGAAATCGCGAGCAACAGCGTCCAGCTTTTGAATAAGCCACGCTTTTCAGTCACCGCCAGCGAATGAATCAGTGCTGTGCCGATCAGCCAAGGCATGAACGATGCGTTTTCAACCGGGTCCCAAAACCACCATCCGCCCCAGCCGAGCTCGTAGTAAGCCCACCAACTGCCTAACGCGATACCGACGGTGAGGAAAAGCCACGCGGATGTCGTCCAGGGCCGAGTCCAGCGAGCCCATTTTTGATCAAGATCTCCGCTGATCATTGCAGCAATCGCAAAGGCGAACGCAACTGAAAAACCGACGTAACCGATGTAGAGAATAGGCGGATGTATTGCCAAACCGGGGTCTTGCAGAAGCGGATTCAGATCCGCGCCATCGGCAGCAGCGGGCAGAAGTCTTTCAAAGGGATTGGACGTCAGCAAAGTGAATAAGAGGAAACCGAAACTCAAGCCGCCCATAACAGCAATCACGCGCGCGCTAAATTTCTCAGGGAGCTCGGCGCTATACCGGCAAACCAAAACCGTCCAGCCCGCTAACAACAGCACCCATAACAAAAGGGAGCCTTCATGTGCGCCCCATACAGCAGATATTTTGTAGACCGTTGGCAAAGACAACTGCGAATGGCTTGCAACATATAAAACAGAAAAGTCACTTTGCAGAAATGACCAAGTGAGGCAACCGAATGATATCGCAATAAAAACGAACTGGCCTACCGCCGCGGGTCTAGCTACCCCCATCATTGCTTGATCATTACGATGCGCGCCCAACAATGGCAAAGCGCATTGGCAAATCGAAAGCGCCAGCGCAAGTATCAGCGCAAAATGGCCAATTTCAGGAATCATTTTTCATCCTGCTTGCTAATTGCTTCCTGCGCTGCCGCAGCTTTCGCTAACGAGTCTGCGACCTCAGGCGGCATGTAATTTTCGTCATGCTTGGCAAGAACTTCATCCGCAATAAATGTGCCGGAATCATTCAAACGACCATGCGCCACAATACCTTGCCCCTCTCGAAACAGATCAGGCAAGATGCCCGCGTAATTAACCGTCAGTTTGCTAGTAAGATCTGTGAGGTCGAACGCAACCGTGAGGTCTCCTGGCGCACGTTGAACACTGCCTTCAACGACAAGGCCACCGACGCGAAAATTTCGGTCATCCGGGTAGTTACCTTTCTCAACCTCGGAAATCTCAACAAAGAACATCATGTTTTCTTTGAATGCTTGCAACGTCAGCAGGGCAGCGATGGCGATACCGGCCACCGTGAGGCCAACGGCCAGCATTCGTTGTTGTCGTGGTTTCATGATTTGACTTCCATCGTACGAATTCGACGCCGAACGTCATTAATGGTTTTGGTATGCCCCATCCGTCCGCCAATTATACAAACGGCCAACACAATAATCGTCAGACCGTAGGCACTCCACACGAAGCTTCCGTAGCCGCCCATCGACAAAACTTCCATCATGTTGTACCTCCATCGTCCAGCAACATTTCGCGGACCCATTTTGCACGACGTTCCCGGAACAAGACTTCTGTACGGACGCGTCCCAAGAGCAAGGCACCAAACAAAAATGTGAAGCCCAGGATCATTGCCAGTAGAGGATATAGCATGTCCGACACCATTCCAGGACCTCCTTCACGAACGAGCGTTGGGCCCTGATGCAAAGAGCTCCACCACTCAACCGAATAATGAATAATCGGGACATTTACCGCCCCGACAAGTGCCAATACCGCGCTGGCCTTATCAGCTTTAGCGATATCGTCAATCGACGCCCTCAGCGCCATGTAACCAATATAGAGGAACAACAGGAGCAATTCCGATGTCAGTCTTGGATCACCCCACTCCCACCAGGTTCCCCACATCGGCTTGCCCCAGATAGAACCGGTCGCCAGGGCGAGAAACGTAAACCAAGCGCCTAAGGGTGCGGCGGCAGCGGTAACAGCATGCGAGAGCTTTATCCGCCAGATCAGACCGATCCCGGCCGATATGGCCATGATCGAATACCCCATCATCGACAGATAAGCCGCTGGCACATGCACATAGATAATGCGAAAAGCATCACCTTGCTGGTAGTCCGCCGGCGCGACAAAAAGGCCGGCATATCCGCCGTAGCCTATACAGGCAATGGCGGTGAAGGCGAACCACGGCACAACCTTTCCAGCAAATTGATAGAAATGTGGTGGTGAAGCCAGTTTATGAAAAAATTTCCACATGAATTCAGGGAGTCACTCGTTGCTGATCCTTAATGCTGCGGCCGTGGCGAATGGTGCGAGGGTTAACGCCAACATGCAATAGGCTGCAAGGAAATAGATACCGGCAGAAACGGCGTCGTCTGAGGTGGAAAGAGATACCGTACGCGCACCAAAAATAAGGACCGGCATCGCCAAGGGAAGAATTAGTAAGCTGAGTAACGCTGTTCCTCTATGCAGGCCGACCGTGAGCGCTGCACCAATGGAACCAAACAGGCTCAGACTCAGGGTGCCGAAGAACAAGGTCACGGCCATAACCTTGATTGACTGATCTGGCATATGAAAACTAATCGCAATCAAAGGCGAAATGACGACCAGAGGCAAGCCACTCACTATCCAATGGCCTATTGCCTTTCCGAGCGCAAGCACGGTTAGCGGCTGGGGACTCAGCAATAGTTGATCCAGACTCCCGTCTTCGAAATCACTCACGAATAAGCTGTTCAGTGACAGCAATGCCGCTAGCAACGCGGCAACCCAGATGACCCCGGGACCGATGCTGCCAAGTTGCTCAGAACTTGGGCCAAGCGCCAGCGGAAACAATGTGCTCACCATGGCAAAGAAAAACAAGGGATTCAGCACGTCACCCGGTCGCTTCCACGCCAGCAGAATGTCACGACGGACGATCCCAATGAATCCTGACCATAAAGATGGGACTGGAGGAGCGGTATCGGTCATGAAAGGGATACTCTCTTAACATCACCAACGATCTCTAAGGGCTGGTGTGTCGCTACGATGGCAGAACCACCATTGGCCAGGTGCTCAGATAGCACAGCATCGACCAAACTACGGCCAGCACTATCAAGATTCGTAAAGGGCTCATCCATCATCCACACCCGGCCCTTTGATAACAGCATACGAGCAAGGGCTACGCGTCTTTGCTGCCCTGCGGATAATGATCTCAATGGCAGCTCAGTTAACAAGTCTAAACCGAGACGGGCCAGAACCGCCGTTACCGAGCCTTCGTCAAACGAATGCAGCGACTGCTCGAAGCGCAGGTTTTCAAGGAGGTTGAGATCGTCCTTGAAACCGACTTTGTGAGCGAACCATGTCAGATCGGCACGAAATGCCTGATAGTGCCCACGCAACGGATTGCCTTCCCAATGAATCTCGCCCTGCTCAAACTCAAGCAATCCGGCAATACCCCGCAAGAGGCTGGTCTTGCCACTACCGTTGCTACCCTCAACAATCAGCAGCTGGCCCGGATTTAGCGCAAATTCGAGCGAATCGAACAAACACTTGTCGCCCCGAAATAAGCACAGGTCGTGTCCTGATATTAAGGCATTCAATCACTTAGCTCCGCTTGCTAATGTGGGCAAATAGATTTGTCCACCTGTAACAATCTTTGAAACTGTTCAGAATCATAGCGCAAGCCATCATACATAATGTGAAGTTGTGAAAACGTGCATTGGCCATTGATTTTTAACGAATCACCCTACGCTGATTGCATGGCCTCGGACCCAACCGTAGACTGATCTGCACAGTTGGTCGCGCTCTGAGAGGATGCGCCAAGTAACTGTATCAGAAACATAATTAGACTATTCGTACCGGGTTCACGTTTATGGAGTTAGCCGCAGCCGGCCTCAAGGAACAGCCGTTCCGTACACACGGGAGACCTTTAGTCTTCGTGGGATACGAGGGTCAGCAAAAAGCGTTCGATTTTTTCGCAGAAACCTGCGCATATAATTCCGGCATGGCCCTTTTCCAGGGGCCCTCCCTTTCTGGCAAAACCACCCTGCTACGGCAATTTGCTGCCGAGCACAAGGCACTCTGTTCTGTCGCGGTCGTCGACGGCGCGAACCTAAATACGACTACACTGCTGGAGCAAATCCTGCGTGAATACGGCTACGAGTACCAATTTGACTCGGTGAATGAGTTACTTGGCATGCTGACTGTCTTCATCCGGCAGCAGACCGTCACCACCATGCCGCCGCTGCTGATCGTCGAAAATAGTCACGAGATGAGTCCAAGCGCGCTGCACGTGCTGTGCCAATTAGCCGCAATCAGAATCCGTGAGAAATTTGCGCTCAAAATTGTCCTGGCGAGCAACCGACCCATCAACTACATCCTCCGCGGTCCTGCGATGGAGTGCATGCAGAAACGCCTGACGGGTGACTTTCACTTGCAGCCGTTGACGATGGCCGAAACCAACGACTATCTGTACGCAAAAATGCGCCATGGTGGTTGCCTCGAACCAGATCGTGTCTTTCCTGAAAGAACTTGCGACGAATTATATAAGTCTTCCGGCGGTTGGCCTGGCACAATCGATCGCTTAGCGCTGCTCGCGCTCGCCAGCGCCAAGAAATGCCCAATCGGAATAAAATGGGTGGAGCATCCGTCTATTTCCGCGCCAACAAACGTGAGTAGCGACTTCATAGAACCAGAAGCTGGCAAAAATGCTGGACGCGAATATCCACTCTTATTCGTCACTCACAAAGGTAGGACGCTCGAGAAAATAAAGTTTCAGGGGTCCAGATTGCTCGTAGGACGATCGGCGCACAATGACATAACGGTTGAGAGCAAATTCATCAGTCGCCACCACATGTTATTGGTTCGAAACGGCGAATCAACTTTATTGATGGACTTAAACAGTGCGAATGGCACCTATGTGAATTCCTGGCGGGTGTCGAATCAGATCCTGCAAAATCAAGACGTCATTACGATCGGTGAACACGGTTTGAAGTTTGTGCATGTAGGCGCGCAGGATCGCGAAATTTTGGAAGCAACACAATTTGACGACACGGTTGTTATGAAGTCGATGGCAGATATTCGCCGAGTTCTGGCCAGAGAAAGCTCTGAGCTGGTACCTGCGCCAAAACGCCCATCTGAATTGCCGCGAGACCCTTAACTGTCCGACTCGATGACGTCCAACGGCAGCTGATGCTGCGGCACCAGCGTTTCACGGTAATAATTTTCTTTAAAGTGTTTGCGACACATCGAGACGTATCGATCGTTGCCGCCAATTTCGACCTGCGAGCCCTGCGTTATCGCATTCCCGTCTTCTGCTAAACGAATAACCATAGTCGCCTTGCCCCCACAAAAACATATGGCCTTTAATTCCTTGATGTTATCCGCCCAGGACAGTAGATATTTGCTGCCAATAAAAGGCTCGCCCTGAAAATCGGTTCGTAGTCCGTAGGCCAGAACCGGAATGTTCAACTCGTCAGTCACATCTCCGAGTTGATGGACCTGCTCTTTGGATAGGAATTGGGCTTCGTCTATCAACACGCAATGCAAAGGTCCTTCATTGACGCGCGCAGCGATGGTCTTGAATAAATCCTGATCAGTCGCGAACGTAATAGCTGCCGCTTCAAGCCCTATCCGGGAGGTTATCTTCCCTACTCCGTAGCGATCATCAAAATCAGGCGCGAGCACCATTGTCTGCATGCCCCGTTCCCGGTAGTTATAACTCGACTGTAGTAACGCCGTAGATTTCCCGGCATTCATCGAGGAATAATAAAAATAAAGCTTCGCCATAGACCTATCCTAACCGGACACGATGAGCCCTGCACGATGTAAAAAAACCGGATCAGAGCCCGTTTATTGAGGGGTGATTTGACGCAAAAGTTGTTGGCTGCACATGTAGCCGGGTGTGCCCGTGACTGAACCGCACGGATAGACGCCCGACCCACAGAGATAGACATTTTCAAGATCACCGAATCGATAGAAATTATTCTCTGCATCGGAAGAGTAGTTTCGATCAAAAAAGGTTTGGCCTCCCGTTAACATGGTGTGATCCAGATTGCCGCCGGGAAACAAGAACAATTCCTGTAAATCTTTCGGTGTCAGCATGCGAGACCAAACGCAGTCTTCGGGATTATTTACAAAGGCCAGCACTTTACGCTTCGCCTCTTCCTCGATCTCGGGCAATGCTGCACCATTATTCGCCAAAGAGAAATTCTTAAAGAAAACCGCAAGACGGTCGTAGGGCTCCGCATGATTCAGCTGACGCATAGCAGCGCCTTCACAATAGATCTGCATATAGCCCGGCACATAATCGACCCCATCATCGGTCACCGCCAAAGCAGCGCGCTCAAAGTCGGCTAACGAGTCCACATCAAAAATGAATCGAAATGCCGCATCCGAATCGGCAGCATTACTGCCATGCTTCCATTGCACCGGATTCCTGAACATGAGGTTTAGTTTGCCGCTGCTGCCACGAAACTTCTGCTGGCCTGTTTTTTCAAGCTCTGTGTCGGTCCCGACAAGCTTTGTCGCCGTTAGCGGGTCCGTGCCTAGAATCAAGAAATCATAGCTCGCAGTGCGCTCCCGGCCGCTTTCCTCGAAGGTAACAACGTTCGAGTCGGAATCAACATCGATTACCTTACTATCAACATGAATATCGACGCCGAGTTCGGCATTTATCTCCCCGAGAACTTCGGTAATTCTCCAAATGCCACCCTTTACGAATCCGTAGTACCCGTCGAAAATCGATCCGGAGTCCATCAAGGGAAGCGTGAAAGCTGAGTACGGATCATCAAGTGGCACAGGACCGCTTTCGGTAACGGTCATCGCCATATAGATCTTGCTACGCTCGCTCGTAAAGTAGTGATCTAACAGGCTGCGTGCGCTACCCGATATCCACAAATCAGTGAGCACCTGTCCAAGCACATCAGTCGCTTCTTTTATCGATGGCGGCTTGGCCGCCGCATAACCCGATTGCAAATACTCAACGACTTTCGCCTCATCCGCTCGAAACGCTTCGACTTTGCCACGCTCACCCCATTTGGCTGCCAGTTCGCGGTCTAATTCGACAGGGTCTCGATATATCCAAGTGGGTTCATCTTCGCCAGCTATGTGGATAAATTTTGGATGATCCGGCACGAACGTTTTAAGTCGCTGCGCGAGCCCGGTGTCCTTGAACACGAAGTCCTGCATCAGTCCGAGTACAGAGGCGCCGAGCGCATAGTTTTGAGCCTGACCAGCAATCATTGCGCTGTCAGAAATACAGGCACCGCCGACCCTCGACGCTCGCTCAATCATAGAGACCTTGTGACCAGCCCTTTGCAGATAATTGGCGGCAACCAGACTGTTGATTCCTGCGCCTACGATAAGAATACTTTTCGATTGCATATTTAGAACTTGGTTCGTCGTTGTCTAAGAGACCTAAAACTTTCACGGAGCATAGCAAGAGCCTCGTCCAAACTGAATCGCCAAAGAAATCATCCCTTAGTCCCACCGGACATTAACTTAGTTTGTTTTATGTAAAGCCCACGCGGAACCCTTTCAAGCGAAGAAAAGTGTAAGAGATTTAGTGTGTCCTAGTAGCGCCGAGCAGTATCAAGGAAAGATTAATGAGCATGGATGCCCATACAAGAAAGCAAAAGCATCAGCAAATCCCGCACAGAAGTGGAAGTGTTTGTTCCACGCAATGTGAGTGTCATTTATTCGCCGAGCGATCAGAAATTTCAGATTGAGCAATAGATATCGTTGGATCTTGATGATTGTGACGGATTTAATCCCTACGACACTGCATCGATCTATAAAAAGCCAGTAGTGACCCCAATCGACATTCACTGATCCAGAACTATTCTCGTGGTTATATTTCCAGGCAACCGGTAAGTTCGACTCTTAGAACCGCATTTCAACGCCAATTGCTAATCCGACGGCTGTTGATCAAGAATAATTATTACGACTAAGGGGTCGCTCGACGCATGGTGGAAATCTTGCAAATTACGGCAAGGTCTAGTGGGTGGACAGTGGTTGCAGCGTCGACGATCGGCATGTCGACGGGACCCTCTCAGTACGCGTTTGGATCACTGGCATTATTCATAGGACCATTGAGCGCTGAATTCGGCTGGGATCGGACCGAGATCAGCCTCGCATCCACCGTATTTACAATTACGCTGCTTTTCAGCCTGCCAGTTGCCGGCTGCATAGTCGACGTAATTGGATCTAAACGGCTTCTGATCCCATCAATGCTACTGGTCGCCCTCCTTCTTGCATCCATCCCGATGTTCGTCAGCGAGCCCTGGCATCTCTGGTTAATCTTTGGACTGATCGGCAGCCTCGGAGCGGGCGCCAACGCGCTTCCTTACATGCGCACCGTAGCGGCATTGTTTAATCGACAACGTGGGCTGGCTATTGGCCTTACCTTGGCCGGTGCTGGCCTCGGCTATACCTATGTGCCGCCGTTATTACGCCACGTCATCGATACTTACGATTGGCGTAGCGCCTATTTTATTCTCGCCGCAATAATAGTTTTTGTCGCATTACCCGTTGTTGGTTTGTTTTTTCGCGAAGCGACGGACGAACCGAGCTCACAAAATGATTCAAGCACAGAACGCAAACCTGGTTCCCTAGTTAATTTTGACCGCAATCAAGCGCTCCGATCCCCAATATTTTGGAATCTGTTCGCGATTTTCGGACTGCTCTCATTTAGCTTGTACGGCTTCATGATTCACAGCGTATCGCTCCTACAAGACCGGGGAATGTCCGCCAACGAAGCGGCTCTAGGCGCAAGTACTATCGGCATAACGATCGTGATTGCGCGAGTGATTATCGGTTATTTGTGTGATCGCATTTTTGCACCACGTGTTGCGGTCGTCACATTCGCGTTGTCTACCATTGGACTTGCGATCTTTGCCTCCGGAGCGATTGATACAAGCGCGTTCTTTGCATTGGTTCTCATCGGTTTTAGCATTGGCGCCGAAATTGACATGATGACGTACCTGACGACGCGCTACTTTGGCATTCGCCACTTTGGCGAAATTTACGGCATACTTTTTGCCTCGCTACTTATCGGCACATCGCTTGGTCCATTACTATTCGGTTGGAGCTATGACACCGATGGTTCCTATGTTCGTATTCTATGGATAGCGGCTGTGAGCACTGGGATCGCAACACTATTGTGTTTTTTACTACCGCAATACTCAACAGTGAACGGAGATACTGAATGACCGCTTGGATTCAAATGATTCAACCAGAAGCCGCTGAAGGGAAATTGCGCGACGTTTATGCCGCAGTTACGTCCCCACATGGCACCGTTGATAACGTAATGAAAGTGCATTCACTGCAACCGAAAACAATGCTCGGCCACTTACAACTATATAAAAGCATCCTCCATAACCCGGATATGACCCTGTCTGTCGGTTTTTTGGAAATTGTCGCCAGTTACACCAGCATGATCAACAACTGCGCTTATAGCTTGACGCATCACTTCAACAACGCGCGTCATTTAATGGCAGACGATGCCCGTGCCGAACGAGTGTTTCAGGCACTGGAGCGAAACGAGCCTGCTGCAGAGTTCTCTGGAAGGGAACTGGCGTTACTTAACTACTCTGCGGAGCTAACTCGAAATGTTGGCGGCATTACCCAAAGTGAAGTAACGAATGCCAAGAACGAAGGGTGCTCTGATCAGGAAATACTTGAGGTGAATCAAGTTGTCGCTTATTTCAATTATTCAAATCGAGTATTGAATGGCTTAGGCGTGACGACTGAAGGTGATGTTGTTGGCTATTACTCGAATGATGCGGAGATTGTTTAGAGAAATTTGTAACCAAATCTTTGCTAGCTGACTATAGGCACGTATGAGACGCATAATAATTTGGCTAAGCATGCTGCTGGCTTCAACCGCATCCTTCGTAGATCACAAAGCTGTCGTCCAGTCCATCCTGGAAAACATTGCGAATGATTTCGACGAAAGCTGGGCATTTACCGAGACAACAACTGAGGATGATAGTGAGTTCATAGGCCGCTTTGACCCTAGCATGGCCGACGGCCGACTGTGGAATTTACTTAGCGTCGACGGCCGATGGCATGGCCTTTGATCTGATTTCGATGGACACACTTGATCTACTGGAAGAAACAGAAAGCTATTGGATATTCAGATTCGTACCGACGGCTGGAGATGACACGACCAAGATGCCGAAAAGTTTATGCAGAAAGTCTCCGGCACGCTAAAAATCATTCGTGCCGGAAATTACCCGGAATACATCCGACTGCAAAACGACAAACCAATAAGGCCCGCCTTCGGCGTTAAAATTAAGGAGTTCCTTAACATTGCTCAAGTTTGGCCAAGCGATGGAAGACGGACCGATTGTTCTGTCTGTGTGACGTATTTATTTACTGATCTTGCGCCTCGAATGACGCCTGCGGGATTTCCCAATCGACACCGTCAATGTACTTCTTGAACCACTGCAACTCATTGGAATAGAGAATACGCAACAAACGAGGCTCCCCCACTCCATGCCCTTGCCGGGGAAACTTGATGTAGCGA
>JABIUH010000222.1 GCA_018701055.1 Woeseia sp.
AATCCTATGGAAAATTCTTTTCGAAGAGCACGACAGCCTCGATACCGACAAACTAATCGAAGAACATTTCGAGCTCATTCTGAGTTCAATCAGGAAAAACGCGTCATGAAAAACCTCAAGCCAATACTCAGGATACTGTTTTCAGCGACGCTGATAGGTGCATGCACCCCCGAGCAGGACGAAAACCGTCTTGTCGGCCTGTTGGAATCGGACCGGATTGAACTAACTGCAGAAACTTCGGAGCCAATCATAAATCGAATGGTCGTCGAAGGAGAATCTGTCGTCGCGGGCCAAGCACTTATTCAACAGGATGCCACGCGAGCGGAGACACGCATCGAAGAAGCAAATGCGATCCTGCAACAAACGCTGGCAAGACAGGACGAACTCATTCGCGGGCCGCGCCGAGAACAAATACTCGCAGCGGAAGCTAGCGTTCGCGGCGCTGAGAAGGAGCTCAGCTTTCGCCAAACGGATCTCGCCCGCGCTGAGGAAGTATTCACACGCCAATTGGCTTCCCCTGACGTTCGCGATCGAGCCGTGGTCGCAAGAGATACTGCGCAAGCGAATGTCGAAAGCTTGCAGGCAGGTCTGGACGAAGTACTGACCGGCACGACCGCGGAGGAATTGCGGCAGGCGGCAGCAGCAGTACGTCAGGCTGAAGCGCGCCTGCAATCTGTGCGCATCGATCTCGCACGCCACACAACATACGCGCACGTAGATAGCGTCGTCGACACTCTGTTATTCGAAATTGGCGAGCGACCGCAGCCCGGGCAGCCTATCGCCATTCTCATGTCCGGCCAACAAGCCTACGCGCGCGTGTATGTACCTGAATCAATTCGCGTTCTTGTAAGTCCGGGAACTCAAGCACGTGTTTACGTTGACGGCTTGTCTGAGCCACTTTCGGGCCGGGTTAGATGGATTGCAACGGAAGCGGCATTCACGCCCTACTTCGCGCTGACCGAACGAGATCGAGGTCGCCTAAGCTTTGCTGCAAAAATAGATGTGTTAGATGCTGACACTCGACTTCCCGACGGCGTTCCAGTCGAAGTGGAATTGTTACTGGGCTCAAGTAATGACTAGCGAAACGGAATTTGCCATTCGTGCCTCGGGTCTGACCAAAAATTTTGGCAATTTAATAGCTGTCGACCACCTGGACCTCGATGTGCCCAAAGCGCTGGTATACGGATTCCTTGGACCGAACGGCTCAGGAAAGACAACCGCTATTCGATTGCTGTGCGGATTGCTGACGCCAACTGAGGGCAGCGCGACCGTCCTTGGGCATGAGGTGCCGGGCGACGCTAGTCAGTTAAAACCAAAGATTGGCTACATGACGCAAAAGTTTTCACTCTACGGTGATCTAACAATCCAGGAGAACCTCGAGTTCATTGCAGACGTCTATTCCTATCCTCGTCGCGATCGACGTGCTCGCGTTGAAGATCTGATTGAACGGTACAACCTCGACCAACAACGAAATCAATTTGCCGGCACGATGAGCGGCGGACAGAAGCAACGTCTCGCGCTCGCCTGTGCTGTCCTAAACAGACCGAAACTTCTGCTACTTGATGAGCCGACCAGTGCGGTTGACCCGAAAAGCCGGCGCGACTTTTGGGAAAAACTATTTGCACTTGCCAACGAAGGCACAACGATCCTCGTTTCAACGCACTACATGGACGAGGCTGAGCGATGTCATCGATTGGCTATCCTCGATCACGGCAAAAAAGTTGCGGATGGCGCACCCGCGGAACTGCAAGCCGCGACGGGCATGTCAGTAGTTGAAATTGCCACCGACGACACGGCAGCAGTTCAGTTTGAACTCAAAAAGCTTCCGGAGATCCGCAGCATCACGCAACTCGGCGTGAGACTTAGGGCACTTATTCCTGACTCAAGGAAAAATCCGGTAGCGTTCATCGAGAGTCATCTATCTTCGTTGGCGCTGAACGGCAAAGTCATGCAGGTCGAGGCATCGCTCGAAGACGTATTCGTCGCAGTGACCCAGGATGATGAGAAATTGGATACTGCCGCGTGAAAAACTTCTCGCGATTAATAGCCATCATGCGCAAAGAACTCTTGCAGCTGAAGCGGGACAAACTCACTTTCGGAATGATTGTTGGCATTCCCGTCATGCAGATGCTGTTGTTCGGTTTCGCGATCAATACTGACGTTCGCAATCTGGTCGCCGGTGTAGCCAACGAGGCAGACAGTCATCTGTCGCGGCAGCTCATTGCCGACCTGGAACAAACTCAAGTTCTGCGTATCGATTATGTCGTCGCGTCCCCGGATGAGCTGGAAAGCCTCCTCAGAGGTGGGAAAATCTCAATTGGTATTTACATACCACCCGACTTCGACAGACGCTCCATCGATGCACGTCGTTCAGCCGCACAATTACTCGTCGACGGCGTTGACCCGACGGTACTGGGCGTCGCCAATCAAATACGTAATTTGCCCTTGAAGTTCGACTCGATCGCAGGTCAGAAAGAGCGAGCAAGCACCTTCGAGATCAGGCCGTATTTCAATCCGGAGCATCGCTCGTCAGTTTTTGTTATTCCAGGATTGATGGGCATGATTCTTACGCTGACCATGATGCTATTTACCGCGGTCGCTGTCGTTCGCGAACGTGAACACGGCAACCTTGAGCTTCTGATTAACACACCTATCAGTACGACCCAATTGATGACGGGCAAGGTGATCCCCTACATTCTCATTGGTCTGATACAACTGACCTTGATCATGGCAGTTGGCGACCTTTTGTTTTCGGTACCCCTCCGCGGCAGCATTCTCGAGCTCTACATAGCGTCGTCGGTATTTATCGCCGCAAATCTTGCGCTGGGATTATTCGTATCGACCGTGGTTAAGACGCAGTTCCAGGCAATTCAAGTAACAATATTCTTTTTGATGCCATCGATACTGATTACTGGATTCATTTTCCCATTCGAGGGCATGCCTGGAATTATTCAAGTGATTGGGGAGGCATTACCGACCACCCACTATATTCGTTTGACCCGGGGCATCATGTTACGTGGCGCAACGTTGTTTGAAATGCGAATGGAGTTGCTCGCGCTGGCCGTATTTACATTGATCGCGATGGTTGCTGCGATCCAGCGCTTCACTAAGCGCCTCGACTAAGCAGCTTCTAATCAATTGTCTCAGACTTGAATTGCTGCTCGTTTCTCGCGGCGGAATTTTAGTAATGCGCCAACAGCAAAAGACAATACGGCAGCGCCCAATCCCGTAATGATGGCTTCCAGAAAGATCAGGCCAATCATGCCGGGGTGCATGAAGTAGTCAACGATCGCTGTTGCGACACCCAGCACAATTGCGATGACCCAACGGCTACGGGTTTGGGTTAGTAGCAATGCAACCGATGCGGCAACTCCCGCCACCAGCCCGGTTTGCGATGCGATCACCCAATGCGTGATGCCAAGGGCGAGGAAATTTCCTTGCTCCATCGTGATGAGACATGCTGCGGTCGCCTCACCAATGTTTTCTACAAACGGAGTGATCTTTGTCTTCATTGGGCTCTAGTCCGGCTTCAACTACACAGTAGACCCGTGACATGTCCAAAATATCGCAGTGAAGTCTAAATCGGTTCGTTTCTGAGCAGAAAATTTACTAAGAAAGGATCGAGGCGTGAAATCGCAGATGATCTTCCATGAAAGTGGAAATGAAATAGTAGCCATGATCAAAGCCCTCGTGGCGCCTCAATTCCAAGTCGACATCATTTTCACTACAGGCGGCCGCGAACAAATGTGGATGTAACTCGCCATCCAGGAATTGATCTGCCATCCCCTGATCAATCAGTATCTTGTTGACGGGTTTCTCACTCAGCTCAGTCACAATTCTCGTTGCATCATGCTGGGCCCAAGCCAACGGATCCAGGCCAATGTAATTACCCAGCGCTTTTTGTCCCCAAGGACAATTGCTGGGACTACAGATGGGTGCAAACGCCGAGATCGACTGATAAATATCCGGATTCTTCAGGCCTAGCGTTAGTGCGCCGTGGCCGCCCATCGAATGGCCGGTTATGCCCTGCCTGGATCGATCACCAGCAAAATTGGCGAAAACAACATCCTGCAACTCTTTGGTGATGTAGTCGTACATCTGATAATGCTGACTCCATGGCGCTTCCGTTGCATTCACATAGAACCCGGCACCCAAGCCAAAGTCGTAGCCGCCCTCAGCATCGTCAGGAACAGCATCGCCACGCGGACTGGTATCCGGTGCGACCAGAATAATACCGAGCTCGGCCGCAACGCGCTGTGCACCGCCCTTCGACATAAAGGTCTCTTCCGTACAAGTCAGGCCGGCAAGATAGGTCAGCACTGGCAACGGCTTTTCTGCAGCATCGCCCGGTACGAATACAGAGAACTGCATGTCGCAATCGTTAACGTCGGAGTGATGCCGGTAAAAACCGACAGATCCATCAAAGCAAGCATGCTTGCCAATCGTTTCGATAGTCATAGGAAAATCAATTTCAGGGAATCAGATTTTTTGAAAAATCAGGGTAGCGTTGGTGCCGCCAAAGCCGAAGCTATTGCTCATCGCGGTGCGAATACCAGCATTGTCGACCAATTCTGTTATGAGCGGCATACCTTCGGCCGCCGGATCCAGATCGACCACATTGATCGAAGGTGCGATGAAATCGTCCCGCAACATCAGCAGGCAATGAATCGCCTCATGTGCGCCCGTCGCGCCAAGCGAGTGACCACAGAGAGATTTGGTTGATGCAAATCGCGGTACCGCATCGCCGTAAATATGCTGCAGAGCTTCAAGTTCCTTGGTGTCGCCAACCGGCGTACTCGTCCCGTGCGTGTTGATGTAGTCGACGTCTCCATCGACCGTGGACTCCGCTAACTGCATGCAACGAATGGCACCCTCACCGCTAGGCGCCACCATGTCATGCCCGTCAGATGTTGCGCCATAGCCGACAACTTCAGCATAGATTTTCGCGCCACGTGCTAGCGCGTGCTCAAGCTCCTCGACGACGACCATGCCAGCTCCGGACGCAATGACGAAACCATCGCGATTCTGATCATAGGGTCGCGATGCCGTTTCGGGTGCGTCGTTGTATTTAGTGGATAGCGCACCCATTGCGTCAAACAGACTGGCGAGTGTCCAATCTTCTTCTTCGCCACCACCGGCAAACACAATGTCTTGCTTGCCAAGCTGAATTTGTTCCACTGCCGCGCCAATGCAATGCGCACTGGTCGCGCAGGCAGACGTAATCGAGTAATTGATGCCCTTGATTTTAAATGGCGTCGCAAGACAGGCCGAAACAGTACTGCTCATGGTACGTGGCACCATGAACGGACCAATTTTTCGTACCCCACGCGAGCGTAGAATGTCGGCACTAATAACAATATTCGCGCTCGATGCACCGCCTGACGCGGCGATCAATCCGCTACGTGGATTCGAGACGTCACTATCTTCGAGACCTGCATCTTCAATCGCCTGTTGCATCGCAATGTAAGAATAGGCAGCAGCATCACCCATGAAACGGCGTACGCGTCGGTCTACGTGTTCACTAATATCAAGATCAACGCTGCCAGCTACCTGGCTACGCAATCCCATCTCTTCGAATTTCTCGTTGTGACTAATCCCGGATTTTCCGGCACGCAACGACTGGACCACTTCATCTGCTGAATTGCCGAGGCATGACACTACGCCCAGGCCGGATATAACTACGCGGCGCACATCGTCTCCTAAAAGTTATCGGTTGAAGTAAACAAGCCTACACGCAGGTCTTCAGCCTTATAGATTTCACGTCCATCCACAGACATGGTTCCGTCGGCAATAGCGAGGGTTAGTTTGCGCGTAATGATGCGTTTGAATTGCAAATTAAAAGATACCAATTTTGCGGTAGGCAACACTTGACCGGTGAATTTAACTTTCCCGGCACCGAGCGCGCGACCCCGACCTTCGCAACCAGACCAGACCAGAAAAAATCCAACGAGCTGCCACAACGCGTCGAGCCCAAGACAACCCGGCATAACCGGATCGCCATCAAAGTGGCATTTGAAAAACCAAAGGTCCGGATTAATATCAAGCTCGGCGTTAATCTCGCCTTTACCATGATCGCCGCCATTGTTGTTAATTAACGAAATGCGGTCCGTCATTAACATATTGGGTAGCGGCAATTTTGCGCTATCGGGACCGAATAATTCTCCGCGTCCACAGGCAATCAAATCCTCATACGAATATGATGATTTCCGTCCGGGTGGGCAGCCTTCCGGGCTGTCGTTTTGTTTAGATTCGGTCATACGCTCTCCGGCGCGTTTCGAGATAAATCATCGACCGGATTTTGAAGCTTGCCGGTGCGTGTAGGACGCATATCTTACCGGACCTTTTAGCTGTCTGCTGGGATTATGGTGCAGTGCGGCACCGACTTCAGAGGGCCAACTATTCGACGCGAACCTGATATTGAAGCGTGAAACTTGGCGTACTGGTGCCGGATGCTGCATTCATGGCACCGATCGGATTCATTCTGATACCGGTGACTGCCAGGTCAAAACCGTCGGCATCCAGAATCGGTATATAGGTAAACGGTGCACCGCCACCCGGTTCATTGCTGTAGGTGACATCAGATCCGTAAGTGAAATTAAGCCCGCTGGCGACGGGACCATCAGTAAACTGGACCGGATCACCGCTTGCGGTCGACACGTAAAGCGATGCGTCAGCGGCGATTGCATCCGAAATGACCATCGTGTCGACGTCCACAGCGCCGAACCCCTGATTGGTGACCACGAGCCTATATTCGGCGACCCATCCCGGAATCGCCTTCGGATTTGTTGCCAGGTTAATCGGATCAGAAAGTGTGACAACGTTCTTGGCTACGTTGAGCAAGGGCACAAACTCTTGGTCAAAACAGACATCGTCCACATGCCAAAAGTCCCATCCCGTGCCCGAACCACGCGTCATGCGAAAGCGAACTTGTAATCCGGCATGATGTCCTGCCGCAGGCAAAGTATACGAACGACTGAATATTTGGCCACCAGCACCATTGCCGGAGAATGTTTCCAAGGCCATCCAACTCGAGCCTGAATCGAAATACTCGACGACCAGGTTCTCGCCGTCATCGGGGTATTCACTAAACGCGTCGGAACCGCGTCGTATCCACACCGTTAGGTCTGTAAAATTTGGGTCGCTCGTATCAATCGTAGTCGACGTTACATTAACGACACCGCCGTTTAAGAACATCGCATTCACCGGCGACTGCGACGTTGCGGCGCTGACGCCCGCGAATCCAGTCGTCGGATTGATGATCCAGTTTCCGGACAAACCACTCTCGAAGTTATCGCAGGTGCCAACAGAAAACGGCGGCGGCGCGGCCCGCTCAGTTACGACCACGTCATCGAAATGCCAGTAGTCAAAATCAGTGCCACTGCCGCCGGTTTAACGGGCACGCAATGCGAGATTGCCGTGCAAACCGTCGGGCGGTAGAGAGACGGTATCGTTGAATATTTGGCCGGCTGTAACGCCGCCCATGTAGAACAACAACTGTGCCCAAGAATTGTAAGCACGGCGGTATTCGATAACCAAATTTTCGCCGCCATCAGGATACTCACTGAAAGCATCGCTGCCACGTCTGACCCAGATGCTCACTTCAGCGCCAGGTACTGCTGCCGAAATTCCAGGACCGGTCACGGTAACTTGCTGACGCCGCGTGAACGCGCCGCGAGTTGCCGAATTGGAAACTTGCCCACCCGTCAGGATGCCGGATCTTGAGCCATTGGTTGTCGTCCAGGGCGCCAGCGCACCGCGCTCGAAATTATCGCTAAAGAGAATGTCGCCTGGTGCCGCTAACACAGAAAACGGCGCCAACAGCGCCCCGATCCACAACAAATGCGGAATCTTGTGCAGCAACAAATAAGGCAAACGCCTGAACCACAAACCGGCCCTTTCATGAGATTTGAAATATTTTAGGTAGCAGGACGGTCGGAAAGACACCAAACAGGTCAAATACCCCTGATAAAAGGGGAAGAAATTAGGCTTTGGACGACTATTCGGCCCGTTTAGGTGGTGTCGTAGTCGATTGTCACTTCGTCGCTGACCGGCGTCGACTGGCAGGCCAGAACAAAACCTTTGTCAACTTCCCATGCCTCGAGCCCATAATTGGTCGCCATACGTACGCTGCCAGTCTTTACGTGTGTTCGGCACGTAGCGCATACACCACCCTTGCATGAGTACGGTAAATCGATGCCCTGCTCCGCTGCTGCATCAACGATATTGCCGCTCTCACGCGACATCTCGAACGACTTTTGATGTCCATCGAGAATAACGTTAATGGTCGCTTGCGTGTCGTCAACCGTAGCGTTAGCCACGGCCGGCGCAGCCTTTTTACGCGGCGCGCCATAGCGTTCGGCGTGCACGGCATCTGCGTCGATACCGAACTCGACCAGTGCGTTACGCACCGTATCGATCATCGTGTCCGGCCCACAAATGAACGCATCATCGGGCTGCAGTCCAACACAAAACGTGTTCAACAATTGCGACACTTTTCGTTCATCCAATCGCCCACTAAATATTTCGAACTCCTGCTCCTCCTGGCTAAACAAGAAATACAGTTGTAATCGTTCAGTGTATAAATTTTTGAGCGCATACAAATCATCAATGAACATTGTCGTGCGTTGGCGGCGATTGCCGTAAAAAAGAATCACGCGGCTATCCGCCTCTTCTGCCAGCGTCGCACGCATAATTGATAGGATTGGGGTGATGCCACTACCACCAGCAAACATTAAAACTGTTTTCGCTTTTCGTGCAGCAACATCTGAGTGAAAACGACCAAACGGCGGCATGACTTCTAACATGTCGCCAATTTTTAATTCGTTGGCCACATATTCCGAAAACTGCCCGCCTGGTTGCACGCGAATACCAACCTCCAGCGGCAGCTGGCCCGGTGCAGAACAAATACTGTAGGTACGGCGCACGCGCTTGTCGTCGATCGTGATTTGCATTGGTAAATGCTGACCCGCCAGGAAATCGAAAGCTGCCCGATCTTCATCCGCTACAGACAGCGCCATGCGCATTGAGTCGGCGGTTTCCTTTTGTAAATTCGAAACAGTTAGTGAATGATATTTACGCATGTTCTTATCGCTGCATCATTCAAATACACTTGAAATATTCAAATGGTTCGAAACATTGCTCACACTTATACGCTGCTTTACAAGCCGTTGACCCAAATTCACTAACCAACGAAGTAAGGGATGAACAACATTGCGGACATTTGACGACCGTCTTTCCGAGCAGCAGTCGTTTGCTGCTGTCGTGAACGGGGGGCACTATGCCATAGGCCAACAACTTCTCCCGGCCGCTTGTCGTTATCCAATCGGTCGTCCATGCCGGGCTCAATACGCGTTTAATGGTTATATTTTTCACGCCCTTGTCACGCAAATAACTAACAATGCTGTCTTCAATAACTTCCGTCGCCGGACAACCTGAGTAGGTTGGGGCAACATGAACTGCCACCGTATTTGCGCTTATCTGTACATCGCGGATCATACCCAGATCTAAAACACTGACGACCGGAATCTCGGGATCTGGCACATCTTCCAACCACTGCCAAACCTGCTCAATCTGTGCGCTTTCTGGCGTCTGCGCGGAATTTGATGAAGTGGCCACTACCATTGTTGACCGGGATAGCTGCGTTGCATCGTTTGCATCTCCGCAATCAGGCTGCCGAAGTGCTCACTGTGGCGGCCATCGCGCCCCCCTTCAATCATCCACTGATCATCAGGAACGTCCAGCGTCGCCTCACTAAAAACCGATTCCACAATTTCACGCCACCGCGCCAATAGTGCCGACAGGTCTGGGCCATCAAAGGCATCACGAAATTGATCATCAATTGAATCACCGGCAAAAAGCTCGCCCGTATAACGCCACAAACTATCGACAGATTCTTGTAGGCAGCGATGACTCTCATCAGTTCCGTCGCCGAGGCGTATCATCCACTGGCTATTGTGGCGTTGGTGATATTGAATCTCTCGAACAGCACGGACCGCAATTCCTGCAAGGTGCGCATCGCGGCAGTTCGTCAATACCTCGAGCTGCAGTTGATAAAATGTGTCAAAGAAAAACGATCGCGCAACGGTGCCCCCGAAATGGCCATTGGGTTGTTCAACCAACTGTACATTGCAAAACTCTCGATCCGAGCGCATAAAGGCGAAATCATCTTCCACTCTTCCTTTGCCTTCGAGCTCGCCTGCGTAGGAATAAAAGAGGCGTGCCTGCCCGAGATAGTCGAGAGAGAAATTCGCGTTGGCCAGCTCCTCTTCCAATTCAGGTCCGTGGGCAACCAACTCAATGAGGCGTTGCGCCAATATCAGACCATTGTCACCCAATCGCAAAACGTATTCCAAGAGAACATTTTTGTCTGTTGCAATGTTCACCTCTAGATATTTTCCACGCCGTCGGGAATTTCGTAAAAGGTTGGGTGACGATATATCTTGTCCTTGGCCGGCTCGAAGAAAGCATCCGACTCTGCCGGATCGGAGGCCACAATCTCGCTTGATCGAACCACCCATATACTGACGCCCTCATTGCGACGTGTATAAACGTCGTGGGCGTGATTGAGTGCCATTTCGTCATCTGCCGCGTGCACGCTGCCAGCGTGTCGATGGCTCAATCCAGCTTTTGTGCGTATGAAGACTTCATACAGCGGCCAGTCGTAATTTGTCATAGTTTCGTCTCTCTTCAGGCTGCCGCACGATTGGAATGTTTTTTTGCATATGCCGCGGCCGCTTCTCTAACCCAACGACCGTTATCATGAGCTTGCCGTCGTGTTTGCATTCGTTCCCGATTGCACTGCCCGTTTCCCGCCAGGACATTCTGAAATTCCTGCCAATCTATTTCACCAAAACTGTAGTGTTCTGTTTCTTCGTTGTACTGAAGATCAACGTCAGGTACGTGCAGTCCGATTGCCGTTGCTTGCGGCACTGTTACGTCCACAAATTTTTGGCGAAGCTCATCATTAGAGAATCTCTTGATTTTCCAAGCCATCGATTGTGCAGAATGGCTCGAATTAATGTCGCTCGGCCCAAACATCATCAATGACGGCCACCACCAACGATTCAATGCGTCCTGCGCCATCGCTTTCTGTTCATCACTGCCGCGAGTTAGCTCAACCATGATTTCGTAGCCTTGCCGCTGATGAAAACTCTCTTCCTTACAAACCCTGACCATTGCGCGCGAGTAAGGACCGTAGGAGCACCGGCAAAGTGGAATTTGGTTCATGATGGCCGCGCCATCAACTAGCCAACCAACCGCACCAATATCGGCCCAGGTCAGCGTTGGATAATTAAAAATGCTGGAGTATTTAGCCTTACCGCTGAGGAGATCGCCGACCATTTCGTCACGCGATATGCCCAACGTTTCCGCGGCGCCGTACAAATAATGTCCGTGGCCAGCCTCATCCTGAACTTTAGCCAATAGAATCGATTTCCGACGTAAGGTAGGCGCCCGAGTCAACCAATTGCCCTCGGGTTGCATGCCGATGATTTCCGAGTGCGCATGCTGCGAAATTTGTCGAATGAGCGTGCGTCGGTACGCCTCAGGCATCCAGTCCTTCGCTTCAATTTTTTCTTCAGCATCTACACGTGCCTGAAACGACGCAGCGGCGACGCCTTCGTCGGCCATCGATGTTTCGTTTTCAGCAGACTTCTGGTCCAGGCCCTGCGTATACATGCACTATCTCCACGAATCGATTCATAATGTGTCACATTGTTTTCAATTTTTCAATGATTTATGTATCGCTTTATAAGATAGCGCTCCGTGTGGCATGTGACCGCCCGCGAAATATTGCCACAACCTCCCCACCTTGATTGGTAACTGTCACATCGTAAATTCCGGTCCTGCCACCCCGGTGCCGCTCTTCTGCGACAGCGCTTAAAACATCACCCGCTCGTGCAGGGCGTACGAACTCAATAGCGGCACTAGATGCAAAAGTAACGACATTGTAGGTGTTACAAGAAAAGGCGAACGCAGAATCAGCCAGTGTAAAAATATAGCCCCCATGACAAACGCCGTGCCCGTTTACCATTGTATCGCGCACGGTGAAACTCGCCGCGGCTTTGCCTGGCTCGGACACATCGATCTGCATTCCGAGATGCTGAGATGCACTGTCATCTTTCCACATCTCATCCCGGCACTTTATGGCAATACTTTTCTCGCCTGATGTCATCTGAATTTACTCCAAACCGCCAAAGCGATCGTAAAACGTTGGTTCCGCTGGTGGTAATGAGCCATCTGCTGTTTCAAAGTCGTTGCTCATAAAATCATCCGCAGAGGCGAACACGATTTGATATAAGTTTCGACACAATTGATATGCCGCCGTCCCATGCCAACCGGTCGGCAACATTTCGGCCGGCAACAGAGGATCCCGTAATAGTATGCGTCGATACTCTTGAATTAACAGCATCCTTATCTGAAACGCCATTCGCTGATCCGGTTTTCTGGAGCGACGCGCAGCCGCAAAAACGGGCCGAAATTGTCTGACGAACTTTTCATATTGGGCGTCTATCTCAGCCAAATTCCAACTTTTTCGAACCAGAGCACGCATCGCATCATCGTGGAGACCGGAGGAAACCTTAGCGCGCATCACGACGAGTTCACGTTCTAGTCCGCTTTGTTTGAGTGTCGCATCAAGGGCTGATGCATCCGGTGACGGATGCGCCAGCACATTTGAAGACAACGACCCGAACCCTAGCCATCCCAGCTCTTTTCTTAAGTTCTCGCGATCATCCCCAGCGAGCGCAGACAAGAAGATAAGGCTCCAGTCGCCATTCCAGGATTGGCTCGGATCGCCATATATTCGTAGCGTCGCTTGTTCGAACTTCCGTGCGCCCGTCGTAGAGAGACTATAGAAACTTCGTCGACCCACTTGATTGACCTTCAACCACTCATCACGCGTCAATCGGAATACAGAGGTCCTAACCAGTCGTTCGTTAATACCGAAGTCCGCTAGTGCCCTAATCAGACTCCCAATCCAAACGGCGCCACCTCTCGGTAAAATAGCGTCACCAAAGATCGTTACAATCAGCGAGCCCGCTCGCAGCGTCGGGCGAGAACGAAATTCGGAGACCAGGTCTTCTGTTGCAGACTTCAATGACATAAAAAAACAACCCGACAGGTGAGAAAATGAAGCCTAGAAGGTACATCGCGATACCATCGATTTCAATTTTCTACTATTTGTGTATCTTATATCGATAGAGTGATGCCGACAATTTCAGAGATTAATGCAATGAAGCTTCAGAATTTTGTAGAAAACCACTGGGTCGAAGGCAGCGACGAAGGAAAACCGCTTGCAAGTGCCATTGATGGCCGAACCATCGCCGCGATCAGCAGCAAGGGAGTGGAATTTGGGGCCATGCTCGACTACGCCCGACGCGTTGGCGGCAGCAATCTTCAGAAGTACACCTTTCACGATCGAGCGCACATGCTAAAAGCATTGGCGCAGCACCTAATGGAGCACAAAAAAGAATTTTACGCCCTGTCGACGGAAACAGGCGCAACCAAGGGTGATAGCTGGATCGATATTGACGGCGGCATATCAACGCTTTTTGTTTACTCAAGCAAAGGCCGTCGAGAAATGCCGAATGACAAAGTCTATCTCGACGGGACCCCAGAGCGTATTTCACGTGACGGTACTTTCACGGCCCAGCACATATTCACACCACGGCAAGGTGCTGCAGTGCACATCAACGCCTACAACTTCCCCTGTTGGGGCATGTTGGAAAAACTGGCCCCCGCCCTGCTCGCCGGCGTGCCGGCCATCGTTAAACCAGCATCGAGCACTGCGTATCTCACCGAACTGATGGTTCGCCGCATCATTGAAGCGGAAATATTACCGATCGGTGCGCTGCAACTCATTTGCGGCAGCGTCGGCGATCTTTTTGAGCACCTCAATTGTCAGGATGTCGTTGCATTCACCGGGTCAAAAGGGACCGCAGAGATGCTTCAACAGCACCCGCAGGTAATTGCTGAGTCCGTCCATTTTACGGCTGAAACAGATTCGCTAAATTCATCGATCCTCGGGCCAGATGCGACGCCGGAGACACCGGAGTTCGATCTCTTCGTTAAAGAGGTTGTCCGCGAGATGACAGTCAAAGCCGGGCAAAAGTGCACAGCGATCCGACGCGTTATTGCGCCAGCGGCGGTGTCGGGGGACCTGGTACGTGCCTTATCTGAAGCGCTGGGTCGAATTCGAATAGGACATCCCGCTAACAAGGACGTGGACATGGGAGCTCTTGTGAGCCACGACCAGCGCGATGAGGTTCGTGAGCGAATTACGATGCTTGGTAGTGAAGCAGATGTCGTATTCGGTAACACCGATGATTTCGACATCATCGATGCGGACGCGAAGAAGGGCGCTTTCTTTGAACCGACGTTATTACACTGCGAACGGCCCCTGACCGCAAAGGCCGTGCATTCAGTTGAGGCGTTCGGTCCTGTCAGCACGGTGCTTCCCTATGAAAACCTGGACGAAGCGATCGAGTTGTCACGACTGGGCGGCGGCAGCCTGGCTAGCTCGATAGTCACTAATGACAACAAGGTTGCACGAAAGTTAGTTCTGGGAACAGCAGCATGGCATGGTCGTATGGTCGTCATCAATCGACATTGCGCCGCAGAATCTACCGGTCATGGATCACCACTGCCACACCTCGTGCATGGCGGGCCCGGTCGCGCCGGCGGCGGCGAAGAGTTGGGCGGCATCAGAGGCGCACTTCACTACATGCAGAGGAGCGCAATTCAAGGCTCTCCCGAAACACTCGCAGCGATTGGCAATCGATGGATTCGCGGCGGTGTTGAAATCGAATCAGACATTCACCCATTTCGAAAAACATTTGAACAACTAAAGTTAGGAGATACGGTCAACACGAAAGAACGTGAGATCTCACTGGCTGACATAGATCATTTTGCGGAGTTTACGGGCGATACATTTTACGCCCATATGGACGAACAGACCGCCGCGAAAAATCCGTTCTTCGAAGGGCGTGTTGCACATGGATATCTGATTGTGTCGTTCGCCGCCGGCCTTTTTGTTGATCCTGATTTCGGACCCGTGCTTGCAAACTACGGTGTAGACGAGCTTCGTTTCGCACAACCCGTTAATTTCGGCGACGCACTAAAAGTCCGCCTAACGTGCAAACAGAAAACGCTTCGCGACGGCTCGGGTTATGGTGAGGTCCGGTGGGATACTGAGATTACGAATCAAAATAGCGAGATTGTTGCGACCTATGACGTTCTCACTATGGTCGCCACGGACGAGGAGTGGGCAAATGTCAGCGCCTGATTTTCGTTATCGCAATCCTAGATTCTGAACGGTAATGCCGTATCCGCTTTGATCTCCTTGAGCACAATATCGGAACGTACCTGAGCAACACCGGGCAACCGTAAGATGAAGTCATCCAGAAACGCGTTGTAAGCATCCATATCCTCAACCACGACCCGTAGGTGATAGTCCGCTTCACCGCTGGTGGCGAAGCACTCAAGCACTTCCGGGTGACGCAGAACCTGTTTAACAAAGTTATCGACGTGGTCCGTTTCATGCCGAGCCAGTGTCACCATCGTCATTGACGACAAACTGAAGCCCGATTTTTTGGCATTCAACACAGCCGCATATCGATCAATAACCCCAGTGCTTTCGAGATTCTTCACGCGCCGCCAGCACGCCGAGCTGGACATACCAACCTTATCCCCCAGTTGTTGCATCGTGAGACGGCTGTCCTGCTGTAGTTCTTTGAGGATCGCTCGATCTTTACGTTCAAGCATCGTATTTCCTTATTCTCTATTAATTGCAATATTATACCAATAATCGCCATATTCTGGCATGAAACCATCATATTTCTCTCTCTTTAAGGATAAATAAGGATCAATCAATTGCGACTATCTGCGACCATTACGCACTACTCTCCAGCGTTGCGGATTCCCCCATGGTCACGGCAGTCAAGCAATTCCCATTGGATAACTACGAACTCGACGATCGCTATCGGCGCGAGTCCGGACGCGTCTTCCTAACCGGCACTCAGGCGCTCGTTCGAATCCCGTTAATGCAGCGGACCATGGATCAAGCGGCCGGATTGAACACCGCCGGATTCGTCAGCGGATATCGCGGATCATCACTAGGCGCCTACGCTCTCGAACTCTGGCGTGCGTCCCGCTATCTGGAAGAAAGCAAGGTGACTTTCCTTCCCGCGGTCAACGAAGAATTGGCTGCCACCGCAATTCTGGGCTCACAACAAGTTGAAAGTGATCCGCACAAGGAAGTCGATGGCGTATTCGGCATCTGGTATGGCAAAGGTCCCGGCGTCGACCGCGCCGGTGACGCGCTAAAGCATGGCAATGCGTATGGTAGTTCGAAACATGGCGGCGTGTTAGTTGTGGCCGGCGATGATCACGGCTGCGTCTCTTCTTCAATGTCGCATCAGTCCGATGTCGCGTTCCTAAGCTGGTTGATGCTGAATCTAAACCCAGCCAACGTTGCTGAGTATCTTTAGTTTGGATTGTACGGTTTGGCATTATCTCGCTATTCCGGTATGTGGGTCGGCTTCAAAGCGATCGCGGAGACCGTCGAATCGGCGATGTCGGTGGAACTACCACCGTATCCAGACTTCGTATTACCGGAGGACTTTCAACCACCTGCCGATGGTCTGCACATACGTTGGCCCGATTTCCCAGGGCCATAAATTGAAGAACGCATGGAATTCAAGAAAGCGGCGACCCTGGCTTTCGCGAATGCCAATCCCATCGACCGTAAAATCTTCAATACCACGGACGCGAAGTACGGCATCGTTACGACGGGTAAAGGGCATTTCGATTTGATGGAGGCGCTACAACTCCTCGGCATCGATGCGAGCGAAGCGCGACGAATTGGGCTAGACGTTTACAAAGTCGGCATGGTTTGGCCGCTTGCAAAGGGGCAAGCGTGCTCGATTTCACAGGCTTTGCACAAAAGTTTGGACCTGTGTTGAGTTACATACGCTTGGCTGACCATCCCGCCAGGCTCAATCAGGTACGCATAGATACTCAACAAGCAGACGCGCTTATTGGTTGCGATCTGGTAGTGAGCTCTTCTACGCGCGCGGCGAAAACCTTGTAACGTGGAAAAACCAAATCTGTGGTCAATACGACGGAAATGTCGACCGCTGACTTCATACGATACCGGGACGCCAGCTTGCGCGCTGATCGTCGGATCGACGCAATCTCGTCTGTCGTAGGTGAGGACAATCTTTCGACCGTCGCTGCCAATCAACTCGCGGAAGCACTGCTTGGGAATACGATCTACGCCAATGTGCTCATGCCGGGATTCGCATGGCAAAAGGGACTGGTCCCGCTCTCAGAGACCGCGTTGGAAAGGGCTATACAGCTGAAGAACGTTGCGATTGAGCATAATATTGCCGCATTCAATTGGGGTCGTCTCGCAGCCGCGGACAGCGACTTCGTCGCGCAATATTTACGTGCTCCTGAGACCCGCGTCACCAAATTAGAAACGCTCGACACTATTATCGACTATCGCGCCAATTTTCTGAGCGACTATCAAAATACACAACTAGCCGATCGATTCCGCGCCTTAGTCACACGCGTTAGAACCACTGAAGAGGCGTTGGATGCATCGACCCAACATCCGCTGACCAAGACCGTCGCGAAGGCCTGGTTTAAGACGCTTGCGTACAAAGATGAGTACGAGGTCGCAAGACTGCACGTTCACGGTGACTTTCTTGCCAATATCAAGCGCGAATATGGCAGCAAGGCGCGCGTTCGATTTCATCTCGCTCCGCCACTCCTGAATGCCGAGCTAGATGCGCGTGGCCGACCACGCAAACGTGAATTCGGTGCCTGGATAATCCCCATCTTTCGCGTCCTGGCGAGTATGCGAACTTTGCGTGGCACTAAGCTGGACGTTTTCGGCATGACTAAAGAACGCAAGATGGAGCGAGCGCTAATTGCCGAATTTGAAGATCAGCTAGAACAAGTTCTCCCAAAACTTGATGCCGGCAACATCGATTCTGCCGTGAAGATTTTCAACGAATACCTTGAAATACGAGGCTACGGACCGGTTAAGATCGCGGCGGCTGCTGCGACTCGCGAACGCATCCAAGCACGGTTGGCCGTATTGCTTCAGGGTAGTCGGAAAGCTGCCTGACTATACAGGGCATTTCCTGAATCGACGTGAGAAGATGCGTCGATGGCCAACAAAGACAGTAGCGCTTCTATTCAATACGAATTCGAAACACACCCCGATATTGGACAAGTGATGCAAGTCGCACCAGGCATTTACTGGCTGCGTATGTTTTTACCCTTTTCTTTGTCGCACATAAATCTGTGGCTGCTCGAAGACGGTGATA
>JABIUH010000056.1 GCA_018701055.1 Woeseia sp.
ACACAATCGCAGCTGTCAATAATGTGGCCGCTATCGAGCCTGTCGTAATTAGTCAGCCTGATACCGCTGTTGGAGCCGGCGCCGCACGCTTGTTCGTGCTTCATGGTGCTGCCGCCGCTCCGCAGGTCGACGTATTCGTTACCGTACCGGATGCTGATCTGGCTGCGACCGCCCCGGTTGGAACATTTTCCTTCAAAGAGACCATCCGACTTGGCGACAAACTCTCAGCGTCGGACGTCAATCTACTTCGAGATCAAGGAATCACGGACGGCGAGATTGTTGAAATTATTGCTCGCGTTCGGCTCGCGACGTTCGGCAACTTCCTCAACAACGTTGCAAAAACCGAACATGGCGCAACCGCGGTTGCGCTTAAGGATTACAGCTCGGCATAGATCCACGCCAAATTCAAACGCTAAAATTATTCAGAATCTTCTAGGTTATCCCGAACATCGAGGATCTCATCGTCCTCATATTCTTCATACTCATCGACGAATTCCACTTCCGCGTCAGCAAACGCTGAAGGCGCATTCGGTGAGTCCGCTGCAATATTTTTTGCGGCCATATCAATCGTCGTTGGCTCAGATACTTCTTCCTCGGGCGCCTCGATTCCAATGCGAAAAGATGCGAATCCTGGCATGACAAACTGATCAAGCGCCATCCCGAGTACACGACCCTTGTTACTCGCTCGAAGCTCAGTTTGCACATTGGTGATCGGATCGGTAATCGTTCCGAGCAGTTGATTCTCGTTAACACGCTCGCCAAGCTTAACTTTGCTAAATAGCACCCCGCCCTGATCAGCACGCACCCACCGCGAACGATAGTAAACAGGCTCGCGATTACCCCAACGCGAGACCTTGTCGTACATGTCTAACTTGTTCAGCAGTGTCATCACACCTTTTGTGCTGTGTGTTACCGCATCATTCTGAATTCGTGCCGGCCCACCTGCCTCAAGAGTGATAGTCGGAATACCGACGTCGGATGCCGCTCGACGCAATGTTCCATTGGCTCCATCACTGTGTAATACAACGGGTGATCCAAACCCTTGCGTTAGTTCGACAACCTGCGGGTTTTTTAGATCCGCGCGCAATTGCGGAAGATTCGTACGTTGAAACGAACCCGTATGTAAATCTACCAGCGCGTCACACTGCGAAATCACTTCTGTGAAGAATGAATGAGCTAACCTTGAAGCTGAGCTCCCGCTGGGATTTCCAGGGAAGTATCTATTTAGATCACGACGATCTGGCAGGTAACGAGATGCTCGTCGAAATCCTTCAAGATTGACAATCGGCACACCAATGACGGCGCCGGACAATTTTTCTGGTTCCAATTCGTACAGCACTCGACGTACTACCTCGATACCGTTGAGCTCGTCCCCATGAATGGCAGCAGTGATACAAAGCGTTGGCCCGCGATGTGCTCCATTCACTACCAATACAGGGGTCGGCGCCGCGATACCGGCGAAACTTTGTGCGGGAGACCACGCGAGCCGAGTGGATGTACTTGCGGCGACTTCAGCGCCCAACATCAAAAGAGATTTTTGTGCATATACCGCCAGAGCCGGTTCGATCGGGGGGGCGATCTGACCAATATCGATTTCACCAAAATACTCAACAGGCGCGACGGGTTGCGAAAGGTCGATATTTTCGGCAACTCGAGGTTTGGCGTCCTCTTCCAAATTTTCCGTCTCATCACCAACCTCGGGAATCGGAGGTCCGACGAATACATCAGTAGCACCGTCAATGTGTTCACCGAGTTCTACATCTATCACGTCAGCCGATATTGAATCAGCGGCTGACGCAGGAACGAGGACGACCTGCTCACTAACGAGTTCATCCGCAGCAACTTCGTCTTCTGACTCGGCTGCAATGCTGTCACTCGTCAATAGGCATAGGGCAACGCTCAATGCCACAATCGCGTGATTTTTCAGTAATTTAAGTGACATTTTTGTGCTGACTAGCGCTTCCTGGTTGATAAAACAAGAATTGAAGACGAACTGCTCACCATTGATTAGGATACCGAATGCCCGACCCAGATCTGAGACCCAGTCGACGATTCAACGGTAACTATATGTTTTTCCTAAGTCCACTGAAAGAGAAATTGTCGACTTTTCGCAAATCCTCCCGCTTCCCTAATGACCTTGCGGAGCATTTCTATCGAAAGATGCCGCGCCGCGAACGCAACCTGGGACCGAACGATGCCTCCGAGAAATCAATGGGTGAAAAGCAATGCCACTAGCGTCGATCAAAATTCAGTTCTTGATGAGCATCGCTTGGGTTACGATTCACTGGTGAGCACGAAGACACCCACTACTAAGCGCTATCTCCTGGGAAGCGCAAGCAGGCAATCGAACCTGACTACAAACTCCAAAGATGAATCACCCGTCGGGGACCGACGTTGACTCGTCCGAAAACAAAGAAAGCGCCATTCAACACTAGGATCATGCCGGCAGTGCTACGACAACTAAAAAAAGTCGGGATTCATCTTAATCCCTTTTTCACGGTTCGCGAGGGCGATAGTCGCACAGAGTTAAGTGACAGCGATGAATTTAGGTTCGATTTCATCGCTGAAAATGAGTTTGATTCATTGGTCACGTTCGAAAGAACCGTAGATCGTTCAACACTTCGCTCGTGGCTTGATTCGGGAAAACGATGTTTTTCCGTATGGGACAACGACAAGCTGATCGCAACAATGTGGTGTGATTTCGATGAATTCAACTTCGCCCCAAATTATCGACCGCTCGCCACAGACGAAGTCTACTTGTATGCCGCTTATTCGGATCCACGCTATCGCGGCCGGAATGTCGCGCCAAACATGCGTCAGCGCTGCTACGCCGCCTTGCGCGAATTAGGGTGTAGTCGATTTTACAGTTACACCCAGTTCTTTAATGTCGCGGCACGCCGCTTCAAAGAGAAATTGGGCGCACGAAATGAACAGCTACGGCTTAACTATTGTTTGTTCGGGCGCTGGTCAAACACAGTCACATTGCGTACCTACCAATGAGTCGAATCCAATCGAAGCGCGTGAGCCGATGAGCAAGACAACTTGGTTGAGGAACCCCGCGGCGGTGTTCACGGGAACTGGCAGCGATGCAAACGGCGGCATTCTGATCAACAATGGCATCATTGTCGAAACAGTGTCTAGTGGGCACACGCCTGCTCACGAATGGGATGAAAGCGTCGACCTGTCTAACGCTGTCGTTCTTCCGGGACTAATCAATACACACCACCACTTCTATCAAACGCTAACTCGATGCGTTCCTCAAGCGCTTAATAAACCCCTGTTTCCGTGGCTCAAGACGCTTTACCAGATTTGGCAGTTTCTGGATGCAGAGATGCTAGCCGCAGCAACCGAGCTGGCAGGCCTGGAGTTAATGCTGTCTGGCGCAACGACTATTGCTGACCACCATTATGTGTTTCCGAAGGGGCTGGAAAACGCAATAGATGTCCAGGTTGAGGCAATCGGAAAATTGGGTTGTCGCGCTGTCTTAACACGAGGTTCGATGAGCTTGGGTGAAGATAGTGGGGGCCTGCCTCCCAATGCGGTGATACAGGCAGAGGACGTCATACTGGCTGACAGCGAAAGGGTGATCGACGAATTCCATGAAGATCAGTCTGGCGCAAAAATTCAAATCGCATTAGCGCCTTGCTCACCGTTTTCTGTCACCCGTGAGTTAATGACGGCCACGGCCGAACTTGCCGAAAGAAAAAACGTTCTCTTGCACACGCATTTGGCAGAAACCGAAGACGAAAATGCTTTTTGCCAACGTCAATTCGGACTGCGCCCATTGGAGTATCTTGAACAGTGTGGCTGGCTGACTAATCGAACCTGGCTTGCGCACGGAATTCACTTTGATAGTGACGAAATATCGACGCTCGGCGCTGCAGATATTGGCATCGCACATTGCCCAACGTCGAATATGCTCCTTGGATCCGGCATTTGCCCATCGATGGATCTGATCGATGCTGGATGCCGTTTTGGACTTGCTGTCGACGGATCCGCATCGAATGACGGCTCGAACATGATTCAGGAGGTTCGCCATTCCCTACTGCAACAACGATTGCGCTACGCGCCTCAGCAAATTACCGCCGAAACCGTACTGGGGTGGGCGTGCAAGGGGTCTGCATCATTGTTGCGTCGTGATGATATCGGCGAAATTTCAGCCGGCAAGCAAGCGGACCTCGCTATATTCAATCTCGACGAACTACGCTTCTCCGGTGCGGGTGACCCGATCGCCGCACTCGTCACCTGCGGCGCACATGCTGTAGATCGTCTAATGGTCGGTGGCGAATGGCTAATCGAAAGCGCCGAGCATCGCGACTTTATTGCGCGAGATCTCATCCAAAAACACTCTCAACTTGCCAAAAAACTTCAGAGTAGTTGATCTCTTCTACATCACCTGTCCGGACGCGGATCGTTTTTGATACTGACCCATTCCTGCATGTCCCAACCACTCGTCTCCATCGACAATCAGGTTTCCCCGCAAGAACACTTTTTTGACTTTTCCGGTCACTTTTCGCCCCTCAAAAAGTGAGTAGTCAACATTTGAGTGGTGTGAAGCCGCACTCAATGTATGTGTTTCGTTTGCGTCAAACAAAACCAGATCTGCATCGCTGCCAACGGCAATCGTCCCCTTCCTTGGAAACAAACCAAACATCTTAGCGGGCGCTGTCGCCATGACTTGAACAAAGCGATTCAAATTAATCCTGCCGTCGTTAACGCCACCATCAAAAAGCAACGGCAATCGAAATTCGACGCCCGGCGCCCCATTTGGAATTTTCGAGAAATCATCAATTCCTAGCTGTTTGGATTTGAGTATGCCGTGGGCCTTTTCATTGAAACAAAACGGACAATGATCAGTCGACACAACTTGCAGATCATCAAACTTTAGACCGCGCCAAAGTGCTTCCTGGCAATCATGATCGCGAAGTGGCGGCGTCATAACGTACTTCGCACTATCGAATCCGGGCCGCTCGTATTCGGAACTATCTAAAAACAAATAATGCGGACATGTTTCGGCAAACGCGGCGATGCCGCGGTCACGTGCTTCGACCACTGCGTCCAAGGCTTCTTTGGCGGAAAGGTGAACGATATAGACCGGCACTTCAGCGAGTTCTGCGATACGAATGACTCGATGCGTCGCCTCGCCTTCCATGAGTTGCGGTCTGGTCATCTGATGATACTTGGGCGAAGTATTGCCTGCCGCGAGTGCTTCTTCGATCAGTGCCTGAATAATGACGCCGTTCTCCGCGTGCAAGTTGACCATGCCACCGTGATCACCCACTTTCCTCATCGTCTTATAGATATCCGCGTCATCCACCATGAGGACATCCGGATATGCCATATAAAGCTTAAAGCTGGACACACCCTCCTTATTGACCATGTCCGGCAATTCAGAGAGCGAAGCATCGTTTACATCGGTAAGAATCGAATGAAAGCCGTAGTCGATACAGCACTGCGGTTCAGCTGAAGCCAGACGTCGTTCCAACGCCGCTTTAGGCGAATCGCCCTTAAATTGCTGAGCAAAATCGAGGATCGTTGTCGTCCCACCAAATGCGGCTGATCGGGTACCCGACTCAAAAGTGTCGCAAGTCTCAACCCCATTACCCATTGGCGTTTCCATATGGACGTGGGCATCAATTCCACCGGGCATCACCAGGAGACCATTAACGTCATAGACTTTCGCGTCGTCCGCCGTCAACTCACGGCCGAGAGCTTCTATCTTGCCGTTCTCAATGAGTATGTCTCCGACGTAGTCATCGACCGCGGTTACGATGCGACCGCCTTTAATTAGTACTCGACTCACGCAGATTCTCCCAGTTAGACCGATCCGAATTCGATTATTCTCGATCTCGAATACGTCGTGACAATGCACCGGACCGGTTAGCGAACTTTACTGGTAGTACACGACAATAGGCAACAGAAACCCATCGCACCATCAAATTGAGGCGCAATACGGGTAGGCCAGGACTAGTGACGAATCTTTGAGGTTGCGTAGAAACCTATGACAGTGCGGATTTGGAAGACAATCTCATCAGCTTTGGATTCCAATTTCCGTACGGCAAAGCGACGCCTCCCCTCCTTGACTCCGACGGCGACGGAGCTGCCGACTACAACGAATCCATATCGGTAAGACGGGGCAGCAACGATGCCTGAGTGTTTGATCGGAGAAGTTGTCAGCGCTGATCGTATGATGACACGCCGTTACGGCGAGGCCAATCCAATTTCGGACAACGGATCAGCCGCTGATAAAGCCAACAACAGACGCGTCGTATTGCGCATTACAGCTAGATAAACTATTTGGGCAATGGACGGGAAACCGTCCCGGTTTTTTATTCTTAAACGTTGGAACAGCTTCCAGCCGCAATTGCGACGATTGAACTATGTGATATTGACCGGTACCACATCGCGGCTGGAAGCCGCTCTTACGGACACGTCGAAAAAACTCAACGCGACCGATGAATCAACGAAACTGACTGCATCAATTTGTATCCGAAGGGCCCAACTTTAGTAAGTGCAATTAATCGCCCTGCCTTGAGAGCTTGCGTTGAAAACGTTGCATGCCTGCAATCCAACGACCATGGTCATTCGCTTTTCGCTGGACGTAGGTCGCGACTTGGGGATGCGGCAAAATCAGAAAACGCTTTTCCTCGATACCTTCAATAATTCGATCTGCAACATCCTCCGGGCGGAGAATGCCGTCAACATCGTTCCCTCCGAATCCGCCCTCGAGCGAATCTGAATCGTCTGCAATTCCGATCATTTGGGTTGCGACTGCCTGCGGGCAAACGACGGAAACATGTATGCCTTGTTCTCCATGCGTTATCGCCAACGACTCGGCGAACGCAACTGCAGCATGTTTGGTTGCTGAATAGGCGGCATCCCCGATTTGACTCAACAGACCCGCCGCCGATGCGACGTTCACCAGGTAACCGCCGTCTCTCGCAACCATCAATGGAATTAATGTCCGCGCTGCATAGACGTGCGCCATGACATTAACCCGCCAACAGGCCGCCCATCGGTCTTCCGCATTTCCGATTCCACCACGTTTTGAGCCAGCCATCGAATCAGCATCACCAAATCCGACGCCGGCATTGGAAACGAAAAGATCAATCGGGCCGACGTTCTCTTCAACGGACAAAATAAATTTCGCAAAGTCGTTCTCATCACCAACATCAACGCCGTAACCGCGACCACCGATTTCCCCGGCAACCGCGACAGCGGCATCTTCCTCGATATCCGCCACAACCACATCGCAGCCGTCACTGCTTAAGCGTCGGCATATCGCCCGACCAATGCCATGACCGCCTCCAGTGACGACGGCCAGCTTGATATTGTCGGCAATAGGCACTATTTGCTGATCCGTAGTAATTCGGCAGTGCCCTGTGGACCATCCGACTCTTCGTTCGTCAACACATAAAGCGCGCCGTCGGGCCCCTGCCGCAATTCACGAATTCGATGTCCACGATCCACTAACAGTCTTTCTTCGGCCACAACCCGATCCCCATCCATTTCCAATCGCGTAATATGCTGGCCGGACAAAGATGTGACGAAAATATTGTCGCGCCATTCTGGGAACATATCGGCCGAATAAATCATTAGTCCAGACGGTGCAATGGATGGACGCCAAAAATACCGTGGCTGGATTAACCCCTCGGCACGAGCTTCACCCTCGCCAACAGGTTCACCCGTGTAGTTCGTTCCGTAGGAGATTAATGGCCAACCGTAGTTGGCTCCGGGCACAATGCGATTCAATTCATCGCCCCCACGAGGCCCGTGTTCTGTCATCCACAATTCTCCGGTTTCAGGATGCACGGCGATTCCCGACACATCCCGATGTCCCATCGAAAAAATTGCGCTAGGCGTATCGGCGTCGCCAAAAACGGGGTTGTCCTGCGGTATAGATCCGTCGGCGTTAATACGCAGCAGTTTCCCGGCATACGTCGATAGGTCCTGACCATCGCCTGACGCAGATGCGCCCGACAAGAACAGCGTCCCATCCGGCGCGAAATGAATTTCCTGTTGGCCGTCCGAATCAACAATTACAACAACATCTTTAAGACGCAACCCTTTGACATCAAGAGTCGCACTTGCGACACGAGGAATATTCGGTGACTCTGGATCGCCACTTGGCGCCGTATACGAAAAATACACCCGGTTATTCTTTTCAAAGTCAGGATCAAGTGCCAGGTCAAACAGTCCGGCCCAACCCTCGTGTGAAATTTCAGGCAAACCCAGCAGCGACTCCGATGCAATTCCTTCGCTGTCGATAATTCTCATGCTGCCGACATATTCGTTAATCAGGATCGAGCCATCGGGAAGAAATGCCAGCGCCCATGGCGTGCTCAGGCCTGTTGTCAATGTTTCGACACGATAGGTTGATTTGCTCGCAACCGGAGCACGCGTCTGTCCTGCAAATGCAGGCATCGCAGGAATACGATCCAGCTTAAGCGTGGGCAACGCTTCTGGTTCCTGCGTATTCGCTGTAATCGACCAACATGTCGCCAAGAGTAACCATGCACTTACTTTAAACGCGTTCATTGCAGAACTTCTACAAATGGGTGAACCCGCAGTATATCGGATTGACCCTATTCCAGAACCATCCAGCCGAACCTCGGTTACAATGCTCGTTCAAGGAACAACAATAATGAACGTTGGGAGCGCCAAATATGAAAAAACTGCTGAGTCTTGAAAACTCCCTGGAAGCGATTGCTGCATTGATTACGGCTGGTGCGGCACTCGGTGTACTGCAAACCTTCGTCATCGGTAAACATTTCGTCATCCCAACGATGGTTTTGCTATTGGCTGTGCTGTTTGGCAATCTGGTTCGATCAGGGTTGCGAGGCCAACCGTGGGCCAAACATATTTTGTTCTGGATGTTCTTCCTAGTCGCCGCCCATACGTTTTTTGCATTGTTTTGGGCAGCGCCCGCACGCCCCGGTCAATTTTTCGGGATGGCATTTTACCCGGTCTATGGCGGCGTCTGTATCGTTACGAGCCTGCTCTGCTGGCAATACGCCAAACGAAACCGATTGTTCAGCTAACATTCCGGAAAACAGACTAGTAGCTCCTTTCTCCGCCGGTGGCAATTAACCTGCTCTGTATGCAATATCAAACACTTGTATTCGATCTTGATGGAACCATCAGCGACCCATTCGAGGGCATATCAAAAAGCATAAATTGCGCGCTCGATTCGCTGGGCTACGACACCGCGCCAGACGAAATGATCAGATCAATGATCGGACCGCCTTTAGACGATAGCTTCAAATTACTAATTGGCGAAAAAAATTCCGCAATCATCAATGAGCTTGTCGACAAGTATCGAGAAAGGTATACGGCGGTAGGCTTTAGTGAGAATGTTATCTACCCGGAGATCCCTGCGACAATCGCAGCGCTTGCCGAAAAGGGTTACCGGATGGGTGTTTGTACGTCAAAACGCGCTGATTACGCGACAGCAATTGTCGAGATGTTTGAACTCGCACCGCACTTTGATTTCATCGACGGTGGCGGCGACGGCGTCAACAAGACGCAGCAATTGGAGCGTCTTGTTTCACAAGGACTGGATGCAGGCTCATCGATTATGATCGGCGATCGACATTTCGACATTTTGGCCGCAAGAGCAAATGGTATTCGATCGGTTGGGGTAACCTGGGGATTCGCAGACGAGAACGAGTTTTCAGACGCGGCACCCGATTACATTGTTGATTCGCCCGCTGAACTACTAAGGTTATTTACATGAAAACATCACGTCTCATTTTGTCGCTTGCACTCTTTCTACCCGTGCTCCTTATGGCCGATGATCAGAAATATACAGTTGCTGGGCTTACCGAACCCGCGGAAATAATCGTCGACAAATGGGGTGTTCCACATATCTATGCCAACACCCACTACGACGCGTTTTTCGTACAAGGATTTAATGCTGCAAGAGATCGCCTATGGCAAATCGACACCTGGCGCCGACGTGGACTGGGCCAGTTATCGTCAGTTTTTGGTGCAGAATACTTGCAACAGGATCGTGCCACACGGCTGTTTTTGTATCGGGGTGATATGTATCGAGAATGGCTCGCCTACGGTTCCGATGCAAAAAAGATTGCGGAGTCTTTCACGGCTGGTGTAAATGCATACATAGACGTCATTGACGCCAATCCGGAATTGATGCCTCCGGAGTTTGATTTACTCAATTACAAGCCTGCTCGCTGGCGAGCAGCAGATGTCGTCAGAATTCGCGGTCACGGACTGTGGGGAAACGTCGGCAGCGAAGTACAGCGCGCCCAAATCGTGTGCCAAGCGGACTTGGAAACCGCCACTTACTGGCAGTCATTAGAACCTGAATGGCAGACGCGTATCCCTAAGGGACTCGATCCGTGTGTGATTCCTACCGATGTTCTGGACAACTACTATTTGGCGAAGGCACCCGTGCGATTTGACAGTCCTGCCATGGCCATGAATGACGCGAAGATAAATTCATCCGACCGCAGTTTAGGAAGTAATAATTGGGTCGTCGCGCCGGCCCGTACGTCAACTGGTCGACCGATTCTCGCAGACGATCCACATCGCACACATGCCGTGCCATCGCTACGTTACATCGCTCACCTAGTTGGCCCAGGGCTCGATGTCATCGGCGCCGGAGAACCTGCTCTCCCCGGCATATCCATTGGTCACAATGATCGAATAGCATTTGGACTGACTATTTTCCCGATTGATCAGGAGGATCTGTACGTCTATGAAAAAGTCGATGATGGATATCGATATCGCGAAGGCGCGAGAAGCTTTCGCAGCATTGTCGAATCAATCTCAGTCCGTGATCTGGATGACTCCGATGTCGAATTAAAGTACACCGAGCATGGACCCGTCGTATTCGAAACGGACACACACGCGTTTGCCGTACGTGCCGCATGGTTGGAACCCGGCATGGCTCCGTACTTTGGTAGCGTCGAGTATATGCGCGCATCCAACTGGCGTGAATTCGTCGCCGCACTCAATCGCTGGAGCGCGCCATCTGAAAATCAGGTCTACGGTGACGTTGATGGCAACATCGGTTACAAACCCGCAGGACTGTTCCCCAAACGCGCCGGTTGGGATGGGCTCTTGCCAGTTCCTGGCGATGGCACATATGAATGGCAGGGATTTTTCGACATGGATGTACTGCCCGAGGAATTCAATCCGGAACGGAATTTCACTGGCACCGCTAATTCAATGAACTTGCCGGATGACTACCCAATCGAAACCTATCCGATGGGCTTCGAATGGAGTGCGAGTTGGCGCTACAACCGATTGTGGGAAGTACTGTCATCCCAGAGCGAACACACAATGGAGGATTCAGCTGCACTCCAACGTGACTACAAATCTCTCATGGCCATTCAGACGATTAAGTTGATTCCAAATGCTGCTGGCGGACCAGGAGCTGACCTGTTGAGGAAATGGGACGGAGTAATGCACCCTAACTCGAGCGCCGGTGCGTACTTCGCCATTTGGTATTACCGGCATCTTCGCCCGGCATTGGCGAAAGTATTGTTGCCGGATGAACCGGAACTTGTTGCCGATATGGACACCAACGGTGTCTTACGTTTGATGCAGGAAGAAAGGGCCCAATCGGCCGTTGCCGCATCGCTAGAGACTGCGTTCGATGAGACAACCAGATCGCTTGGTAGCGAGCCCGACAATTGGCGTTGGGGAGACATACACGAAATTCGCTTTACACATCCGTTGCTGAGTTTCGCAGATAGCGATCTCGCCGATAGCATGAACTACCCCGCTTACCCGCGCGGCGGCGGCGGCTACACCACAAATAATACGAGTTTTAGCGCGAGCGATATGCTGGTCCGCGCCGGTGCGTCGTATCGTCAGGTAATTGATGTCGGCAACTGGGACGCGGCAACGATGACTAATGCCCCTGGTCAGTCTGGGGACCCACGCTCGCCATTTTATGACAATTTGTTGAAAGGTTGGGCAGAGGAAGAGGCATTTCCCCTGCTCTACAGCCGTGAGAGCATTTTGGAAAACGAATCGTTCAGAATTACTTTGGAACCGAAATAGCGGATACGCAATCGTGAGAAATCTCACCGAGCTACGTACAGTAGGACAGAATTTAACGCCTTTCCTGCCAGGAGCGTTGTCTTGAACTATCTCATAGGCATCGTCGTCATAGCGTTGGCCATCGCTTACGTAATATTGCGCAAGCGAAAATCTGACAGCAATGTTCGACCTGATGAGAGTCAAGAACCAGCAAGTAAGCCCGACTCAACGTTTCACGCCGTGTCTTTGAAGTTTTCCACAAGTGCATGCCAAGCAGCAAAGGACATGGGCGGGCGACGATTTCTCTCTGGCGTAGCCCCTCGTATTCCTCTGCCCGATTGTGATGCGAATGAATGTAGATGCAAGTGTTTGTACACCACAGCGATCAGCGTTCCCGTGAAGGTCGCCGCAGCCCATTTCACCACGGAACGGAAGGTGGCGCCCCAGAGGAACAGCGCGCCTCCAGCGAACGACGAGAAGATACCCCTGACGATACTTTTCAGGGCAAAAAAAAGCCGCGATCCTGTCGCGGCTTTTTCATAATCAGTAGTTGAAAAATCTAGTAGCGCGCGCTAGCGATGTAATCCTCATACTCGGCTAGTTGTTGCTCGAAAACGACGCGATCTTCGATCAGAGCAACAATCTCAGTCTCTAACTGACCTTTTCTTTCCGAAAGATCTTTCAGCTCAGCTAGTAACAGAATTCTGTTCTCTGTCGTTGTCTCTTGACTGACAAGACCGATACCGGCCGAAATCGTCCGGTCTTCGTTACGCTCAAGTTCGGAGCGTCGCGAATTCAACTGATGGTTTGTAGAATTCACACTTGCCCGTAATGTGTATAAATGGTGACCGGAATTAAATGCGGTAACGAAATCAGGTTCTAAATCACTTGGGCAGACGCCGTTATAGCGTTGTCCATTCGCACCCGAATTGAATCCCCTCGAGGGTTGACAGTATTGCCGCAATCCTTCACTACGACCTGATTGATAATCATCAAAGTTTGGGGCCATGCCGTGCTTCGCACAGGCTTTACGATGATTACCAAGACGATCAGAAGTATAACCCTGCGAACCATCCTCGAATCCGATTGCTCGCCAGTCGCTTACCGCACATTCGTCCGCGCTCATGCTTGCGCATCCACTCAACGCTATCAGCGTCACTACGGTTATCAGGCTCTTCCATGAATTCGTCATTGTCTACTCCGTTAGGATTACCCTGCGGCAATGCGATAACTGAAGTGAAGACCGTATCAGTCACCACGCAAATCGCGCTGTGATCCAATTCACGTATAGCTCGCAGCGCCTCTGGCGTAGTCCGCAAAGCCGCGTCAGGATGCGTTAGGTGTGATGTAGGTCACAGTGCGCTCGCCCAACAAGCAGATACATTGGTTTTTCCCAGTCGATTAATCTCTGGATGAAGCCAAATGGAATTGGTTACCTTAAGTAGCGCAACGCTAGTCGCACTGGCGAGCACAATATTCTTTCTCCTGATAATCAGAGCCTGGTCGGCATTCGCTCATTCCACAACGGGCACCCGCTTTCCCAAGAGCATCATGCTCGAAGCGGCGCAACGTTACCGGGACGAGCTTGCCAGGCACGGACGAGAACAATCAATTTACCTTGCCTCTGGTCTCTTGTTCGCGGTTGTGTTCTTTCTTTCGGTCTTGTTGCGACCGGACGAAATATTCGCAGATATTTAAAAATGGTAACACATCATCGTAGTCATGTTGTTGGCCATTGCGATCGCGTTCCTTCTGTTTCGCTTGACGACGATTGTAGTCGCACGGTGAAAGCTCTCGTTTATACGAGACGCCAATATGGCGACCGGAAATTCACTACAAAAATTAACCTCACATAAGAATCGCGTGTTTCATGACGTATGTTGCGGAGCAGGCACCATCGACAGTGTCATCGTTGGCTTACACGGCGTTTATACCGTCAGCGTAATCGCTCGAAAGCCGGGCAAAGACAATCAGTTACGGCTAAAGGATGACCAACTGATCTTTCCGCGTGAGGAAGTAGTATCCGTGCAACGAAGCCGAACAAAATCCGTAAGACTAGCAAAAGAAATTCGACTAACTACCGGCAACAACATTAGAGTTCGCTCGGTCATTGCGGTACCTGGGTGGGAAGTAGTCTCACAGGTCAGCAGTGATTTTATGGTTGTTAACGAACGTAATGTCGCGATGCTCACCGGATGGCGCGATGAGAAGGACTATCTCCTAAACGAAGATGTCGAAACAATTCACCAAATGCT
>JABIUH010000055.1 GCA_018701055.1 Woeseia sp.
CAGATTGACTATTTCTAACAAGTGGGTGACACGAATATCCGCATCCTTTCGCGAAATGCCGTTCAATTCCAATACCAAACGCACATTATCTGCAACCGTCAACGTTGGAACGAGGTTGAACGCCTGATAAACAAAACCGATTTGTGCACGACGAAACAAGGTCCAATCACGCTCTCGCATATTGATCAGGTCTTTGCCGGCAACTTCGATTACCCCGCTATCCGCGACATCAATCCCGCTGATTAGATTCAGCAGCGTCGATTTCCCCGAACCGCTCCTGCCGCGCAAAGCGACTATTTCTCCTGCCGCGATACTCAAATCCAGTTCACGCAAGACGCAGCGCTCGCGATTTCCCTCGCTAAAACTTCGCGATATACGCTCTAACCGTACGGCGGGAATTTGCTGTTTCATTCGTTTCGCCCTAGAAGGGGTTTACCATGCGCATGAACAAATCTCGAAACAGACATAACATTCCGCGCGGGTTGTGGACAGTTAGCATTCGACCGCGATGCATCCGATTCACCGCTCAATCTCTCTGCATCGTCACACCAATAAGAAATGCGGCAATTTCATGTAAAAAGTAATCACGTGGTCGTTCGAGCAATGCGGCATGATCAGAATTGGGGACGGAGAAAAATTGCTTGTGTCCGGTCGCAAGACTCGTGAGTAACTTGACTTGATTGCTGACGGGTGCGAGCGGATCAAATTCACCGGCAATAGCCAAACTCGGTATCGAAATTTTCGCACCATCAAGCGCGTTGCATTGATCCATAGAACGAACATCAACGCGAACCGGGTCAGCAGCAAGTGCAGCTGCAGCGGCTGTATTCGTCGCATGCTCTGGCTCAATGCCCGCGGCATCAGCCGGTATCACGCCTTCCACATCGCGCCAGTAGCCTAACAGAATAGGCGACTCAACAAGCTGTGGATGCCGCTGCACCATCAGCTGTGAAATGGTCGATCCCATAGACCAACCAAACAAATGCGGTTTGAAAGCCCAATCCGACTGCGCTGATATCCAGGTAACAACCTGGGCAACGTCATCCGCCGCACGATTTGGCGTCAGCCATTCAGTCTTGTCCCGTGGTGTTTCTCCATAACCACGCAAGTCGACGGCATACACCGCGTATCCTTCGTCTACGAGACTATCCATCATCGACAGATCTTCACCCGCCAACTGAAGATCAAAATCCGGCAGAGCACTCCAGGTCCGACCATGTACCAGCAGGATCGACTCAGTCGCCCCGGCGGCACTCTTTTCCCATAGTGCGATCGGATGCCCATCTGCCGTAACGATATGACGGCGAAGCTCTGCTCTCTCAGCATTCGCCGACGTAGTGACGAAAAGCAATGCGACGACGAGGATTTTCAGTGATTTTCTCAACATGCCAGACCCTTTCGGTAATTTCATAAAAACCATTGGAGCAGATTGGAACGCTCTTTAGCAATGTGTGCGTGCCATCATTGCCGCACAGCAATCGATAACGTACGGTCAATCATCTCTAGCGTTCGATGACTGTGACGATGAAAGGTTTAGCTGGATTCATGTTTTTCTTACTGTTTCTTGCCGGTCTGGCCTTGGTCAACCTAAGAGGGATGCGGGATCAGAGTGCCGTCACGGTGTCATCGGATGAGCAACTCGCCGATTCCGCATGGCGGCCAACTCACCTAGGCGAAATGCGGTTATCCGATGACACGAGCATGTTCGTTCAATTCAATGCAGACGGCTCATTAATCGGATTCGCGGGCTGCAATCAATTTTTCGGCAATTACGCAGTAGCGGATAAAGGTGTATCAATTGGCCGAGTGGGTTCTACTCGCAAAGCGTGTCCGGAACCGATTAACGCCTATGAGGTTTCTTTCCTCGAATCGCTGCAGATCGTTCACACTGCAGCCCTGTCCGACTCGCGACTCATCCTCAACGACTCGAGCGGCAACGTTTTAAATCGATTTGTCCCGGCACCGCTAGCTGCAATCGCAAATTAGCGCACTACTATCCGATGCAATAAGGCTCGCCGCTTATTCGTCAGCGCTATCAACCTCACCGTCCAGTGTGTATTGGTTGTACCACGACATCATATAAAGAATCGTCCGCATGTAATTGGACGGCTTTGATCCCGTGCCGTGATATTGGTCGTTAAAACGGAGCAATTTCGCCGGCACGCCCACGATTTTCAGTGCCGCGTAATACTCTTCCGATTGCGACATGGGTGTACGCCGATCCTGTTCACCCGTCATGACAATCGTTGGGGTTTTGACGTTCCCAACGTACATCAACGGGGAATGACGTAGCCAATCTGACGGGTCTTCCCAAAACGGTTTTTGAAAAAATGCCTGGGTGAAGTTTGGAATGTCTGTCGTCCCTAACATGCTCATCCAATTACTTACGGGACAACGTAC
>JABIUH010000054.1 GCA_018701055.1 Woeseia sp.
ACCGCCAGCAAAATAATAGCGGCCGGCGGCCAGGTCGCATTGCTCGATGTAAACGACGACGATGGCGCAAAGAGCGCGGCGCTGCTTGGCGATCGCGCGACCTATATTCACGCGGATGTCTCCTCTGAGCCTGATGTGCAGGCGGCTATCGCGCAGGCAAACGAATTTATGGACGGAATTACACTCGCAGTCAATTGCGCTGGTGTCGTTGGTGCAGCACGAGCGTTGGGTCGAGAGGCACCCATGGCCGGAGAGTTTTTTGCTAAAACGGTCTCCATCAACCTAATTGGGTCGTTCCTGGTTGCAAAAGAAGCGGCCAACGTGATGCAACACAATGAAGCCAACGATGATGGCGAACGAGGTTTAATCGTCAGTACGGCATCAATCGCCGCGTTCGAAGGACAAATTGGCCAGGCCGCTTATTCGGCCTCCAAAGGTGGGATCGTCAGCATGACCTTGCCGCTTGCAAGAGAGTTTGCGCGCATTGGAATTCGGGTAAATGTTATTGCCCCCGGCATTTTTATCACACCCATGGTCGCAGGCATGACGCCGGAACTTCAGGATTCGCTCGGCGCGCAAGTTCCCTTCCCTTCTCGTCTCGGCCGACCGCATGAATACGCCGATTTGGTGGCCTGTATTTACGGCAACGCGATGATCAACGGTGAGACGATTCGCATCGACGGTGCAATTAGGATGCAACCAAAATAGGCCGACGAGTCGACTTAGCCCGGACCATTCACATACCTGAGTAGTTCGGACCGCCACCACCTTCCGGCACTTGCCAAACAATATTCTGTGACGGATCTTTGATCTCGCAAGTCTTGCAGTGAACACAATTTTGAGCGTTGATTTGAAACTTCGATTGGCCATTTTCCGCAACGATTTCATATACGCCTGCAGGACAATATAACTGCGCAGGCTCGTCGAACTTCGGTAAATTGACGTTAACGGGGACTGACGCATCCTTCAGTACAAGATGCGAAGGCTGATCTTCTTCGTGATTGGTGCTGGAAAGAAATACAGAAGACAAGCGGTCGAATGACAACACACCATCGGGTTTCGGATACTCGATTACGGTCGTGCTTGCAGACGTTTTCAACGAATCGTGGTCCGCGTCTTTATTGCGCAAGGTAAACGGCAATTTTCCGCGAAAGATATTTTGGTCGATGAACGCGAATGCCGCACCGAGGAATGTTCCGAATTTGTGCAATGCTGGCCCGAAATTTCGCGCACGATGAAGTTCGTCATAAACCCAAGACTGCCGCACGGCGTCTTCGAAATCATCTAGCTCGGTGTAGGCATCCCCGGCTTTGAGCGCGCGATAGGTGCTTTCCGCTGCCAGCATGCCCGTCTTGATCGCCGTGTGTGCACCTTTTATTTTAACGCCATTCAGAAAGCCCGCATCGCAGCCCACGAGCATGCCACCCGGGAATGTCAACTTCGGCAACGACTGAATACCCCCTTTGTTAACCGCGCGCGCGCCGTAAGCAATTCGCTTACCGCCCTCGAGATAACACCGAATTTTTGGGTGTAATTTCCAACGTTGAAATTCCTGGAACGGTGACAAACTCGGGTTCTCATAATTGAGCGCGACGATAAAACCAGCGAAAACCTGATTGTTAGCCGCGTGATACAGGAAACCTCCGCCCTCTGTTTTGTTGTCCATCGGCCAGCCCATTGTGTGAACGACCAGTCCTTCGTCATGCTGGTCTGGGTCGATTTCCCAAATCTCCTTAATTCCGATTCCATAGTGCTGCGGATCAGCATTCTTGCGGAGGTCGAACTTCGCCATCAACGCCTCGCCGAGATTGCCGCGCACACCTTCTGCAAAAATCGTGTATTTGCCGAGTAATTCGTAGCCGGCCTGGTAAGCAGATTTCTTGCTCCCGTCCTTACCAATCCCCATATCACTGGTTACCACGCCGCGCACAGCGCCAGCATCGTCGTAAAGCACCTCGGACGCCGCAAAACCGGGAAATACGTTGATTTCCATTGCTTCTGCTTTCTCGCCCAGCCATTGGCACAGACGACCGAGACTAATGATGTAGTTGCCAACGTTGTGCATTGGCGCGGGCACGAGCATGCCCGGTACCCGCGTCGACGTATTTTCGCCGCGCATGTAATGAATTAGATCGCCCTTGACCGCCGTGCTAACTGGCGCGCCTTCCTCACGCCAATTTGGAAACAACTCGTCGAGTGCTCGAGCATCGAAAACATTTCCCGACAAAATATGTGCACCAATTTCGGAGCCTTTCTCAACTACAACGATGGATAACTCCGCACCGTCCGCCTGCGCAAGCTGCGCGAGCCGACAGGCAGTCGCAAGGCCGGCAGGCCCCCCTCCGACGATCACGACATCGAACTCCATTGATTCTCGTTCAGCCTGCTCGGACATATTTATTCTGCTTTCATGCTCAAAGAGGGCGCTAGTTTAGCAAAACAACCGTTTTTCACCGCACCAAATTCACGGTACGCTCCCCCACGTGATGAAGAATCGACAATGAAGATCAGATTTGCCTATCAAGCGTTACTCGAGAACGAGGGCATGCTTGTCGACCCCGCTCAAGAGGAGGTCGTTCGACGTCTCGCACAGCTGCAACAGACCATTGTCTATCAAAACTCTCCCTTTCAAAGGCTTCGCCGTCGTTTGCCCGGGGGATCGGAAGCGTCTCCTCGTGGAATCTATCTCTGGGGTGGCGTTGGCCGGGGTAAAACGTTCCTGATGGATTTGTTTTTCAGCACGCTGGACTATCAGCCGAAAAAACGCATTCATTTTCACCGCATGATGAGCAACGTGCATTCCCGGCTGCATGAAATCGCCAACACTGGAGCGATCGAAAATCCTTTAGAACAAGTGGCAGCCGATATCGCGAAAGATGCGCAGGTGTTATGTTTTGACGAATTCTTCGTCAGTGATATAGGCGACGCCATGATTCTTGGCCGCCTTTTAGATGCCTTCTTTCGACACGGTGTCACCTTGGTGACAACATCAAATTCACATCCCAGCGCGCTCTATCCGGATGGCTTACAACGGCAGCGTTTTCTACCGGCTATCGATGCGCTACTTCAGCACACTGAGGTCATCCAGCTTGATGCCGGGACGGATTATCGCCTTAGATTATTCGCACGGGCTGGAACTTACCTCGTCAGTCCCGGTGACGCGGCTGATAAAGAGCTGAACGGCTATTTCGCAGAAATTGCCTCTGGCGATGTACGCGAGGCCCATGACATCGAAGTACTCGGTAGATCAATACGAACAAAACGCTATGGGAAGGGGGTCGTCTGGTTCGACTTTATGGAAATCTGCGATGGTCCGCGCAGTCAGGAGGACTATATTGAAATTGCACGCTGGTATCCGACCGTCATCATCTCTGATGTTCCGGTCCTGACGGCCGAGCTCGAGAATGCGGCGCGACGATTCGTTGCTTTAGTGGACGAATTCTATGACCGCAAAGTCAAATTGGTTCTTTCTGCGGCTGCGCCTGCGGAATCGCTATACCAGGGAAAACGGCTGAAGTTCGAATTCCAACGAACATCCAGCCGCCTGACCGAGATGCAACAGGAAAAGTACCTACACGCCGCTCACATTGCCTAACAACCATCCAAATCCTTCCGCGCGTCGCTGTTTAACATCGAGTCGCAACGAAGTACCATCATGAACGCAATTATTATCAATAAGGATATATCTCAGGTGGACGAACAGTCAGATAATGCACTGATTTTAGAAGATTTTTTACCTTATCGACTGGCAATTCTATCGCACACCGTCTCCAGTTTGATTGCTCGCGTCTACGACAAGCGCTTTGGATTGACGATTCCCGAGTGGCGCGTCATCGCGATAGTAGGACGATTCCCGGGCTTATCAGCCGTTGAAGTCGCGGAGCGAACAATGCTCGATAAGGTCGCGATCAGCCGCGCCGTAACGAAACTCATCAAGGCGAATCGAATTGATCGTCAATTCGCCAATGCAGATCGCCGCCGTTCGATACTGACGTTGTCCGAAGAGGGGAGAAAAGTACACAACGAGGTCGCGCCGTTCGCCCTCGAAATGGAGCAGGACCTTCTGCACGGACTGGACGACGAGCAAATTCAAATATTGAACACCGCCATCGAACGATTGCTGGCCCGCGCGCGACTGATCAGCTCGCCTTAGCTAGCCCCACAGCACACGAAAACAAACTCCGTGCTAGCAGCCGGCTGCCGTGTGACGATCGACATTTTACTGCGGTAAAATTTTTCTGTAATTTCCAGCACCGATCGCTAGCAATGCGCCGCACAGAGGAATACTCTTGCCTCCCGACAGCCTCAGCAATCAATTGTGTTACGCGGACGGCGTTTTGCGCGGTCGGAGTGCCCTCTTAATGTCCAAAAAGCAGCAGCGTCGCTCAAGCGACATTTCGAATCGTCTCATCGACGATATTATCGCAGCCAATCCGCGCTCCAAATCGCTGCGGACCAAGAAGCAAGCCGACGGATATCTGCGTCAATACTTCGCGGACGTCCCGCATGACGACATGGCCGGCCGGTCGACAAAAATCATGGGCCAAGCGGCCGTTGCGCATCTTGAATTCGGACGCGTCCGTAAACCGAAGAAAGCAATTCTACGGATATTCAACCCGGAAGAAAAAACTCACGGCTACAAGTCAAATTATACGATTATTGAAATGGTCAACGACAACATGCCGTTTCTCGTTGACTCTGTATCGGCCGCAATTGGACGACACGGGCTGACCATACACATGACCGTCCATCCATTGTTTCGCGTAGACCGAGATGGCCGTGGAAAACTCGAAAAACTCCTCGATATAAATGTCGAGGGCGGCCAGATCGAATCATTTGTGCGCTTCGTGGTTGATCGGGAATCGGATCAGAACGAGTTGAATCTTCTTGAGCACGAAATCTCTAAAGTTCTGTTTGATGTTCGAGTTGCAGTACGCGATTGGCGCAAAATGCGCGACAAAATGCTGGAGGCCGCATCCACGCTAAATGCGGGACCAAACGGCGCCGATGCGGCGGTACGCATGGAAACCGACGCGTTATTGCAGTGGATGGCAGACGATCATTTCACGTTTCTAGGCTACCGTGAGTACACGCTCAAAAACCGAGGAGAGAAACTTTATCTGGGCCCCGTCAAAGGATCCGGCTTAGGCCTCTTGTCCAGTGAAGAGCGTGGCGGGCGTGCTGTCGAACTCAGCAAGGAAATGCAGCGCATATCCCAATCCAAGGACTGGCTGATAATTACCAAGGCGAATTCTCGCTCGACGATCCACCGGCATAATTATCTTGATTACATCGGCATCAAAGTTTTCGATCGGAATGGCAAGCCTGTTGGTGAACGCCGCTTTATCGGTCTGTTTACATCGGTCGCATACAGCGAGAGCCCGCGTAACATTCCCTTACTACGACTCAAAGTCCAACGTGTACTGGAAGAGGCCACAGTCGACCCTTCCGGGCATCGCGGCAAAGCTCTGTCACACATACTTGATTCCTTTCCTCGTGACGAATTATTCCAAAGCTCAATTACGGACCTCGTCCGCACGACAACCGGTATTCTTAACTTACAGGATCGGCGTCGCGTAAAGTTTTTCTTGCGGCGCGATACATTTAGAAGATTTTTCTCCTGCGTCATTTATATTCCTAGGGAAAAATATACAACCGAAGTACGGCGTCGAATCGAAGAAATATTGCAGGAGGAGTTTGATGGCTTATCTGTCGATTCCAGCGTGCAAATTGTCGACTCACCCCTCGCGCGCCTACATTCAATTGTTAGAACAAGCGTTGAAAATCGCGCACGCATCAGCATTCCGCGTATCGAGGAACGAATCGAACATGCTGTTATCAGTTGGCGCGATCACCTGCGAGTACAATTGATTGACTGCTTCGGTCAGGACGAAGGCCTAGCGCTTTTTCGAGAGTACGGCGAGTCCCTCTCCGCTGGATATGAAGTCGAAACCGAACCAAAGGTTGCGTGCCTTGATCTGAAACGGATCGATGGACTTATTAAAGGCGAGCACGACAATTTCCTACTTTTGCATCAACCTAACGGCACGGAACCAGGAAACCTGCATTTCCGTACTTTTCGCCAAGGCGATCCATTACACCTGTCCGGAGTGTTACCGCTTCTTGAGGATCTGGGTACTTCCGTCAGTAGCGAACGGCCATACCGTTTACAATTAAAGAACGGTAATTCGTTCTGGATCCAGGCATTTCGTCTGCAAATCACGCACTCAGCCGATGTTGATGTCGAGTCGGCCGCGGAGCGATTCCAGGAAGGTTTTCGACAGGCTCTATGTAGCGAATCCGAGAGCGACAATTTCAACGAGTTAATACTGGCTGCGGGGCTAAATGCACGTCAAACAGCAGTCATTCGTTGTTACGCAAAATACATCTTGCAACTTGGCATTCCGTTTAGCCAGAACGCGATGGAAGAAGTGCTGGTAACAAATCCAAGATTGGCTGCCGCATTTGTACGGCAATTCGAATTACAGTTCCAACCCGATCTGATCAAGAAGAAGGCCAGGCAGGAGGAACTCGAATCTTGCGAGCGAATGATCACCCGCGGAATTTCGAAAGCACGCAGCCTGGACGAAGACAGAATATTGAGTGCGTTTTCTGGTGCAATTAGCGCGACCTTACGAACAAACTATTTTCAGCCTGATAGTGCAGGCACCAACAAAACCTATATCGCCATAAAGGTTGACCCGTCGCAGATTCCCGAAGCGCCCTTACCGAAACCTAAATACGAAATATTCGTTTATTCGCCCCGCTTCGAGGGAGTTCATTTGCGTGGCGGTAAAATCGCACGTGGTGGAATTCGCTGGTCGGATCGACGCGAGGATTTCAGGACCGAAGTCTTGGGCTTAATGAAGGCCCAGGTTGTGAAAAACACAGTCATCGTTCCGACGGGTGCAAAGGGCGGCTTTTTCCCGAAACAGCTCCCGGAAAACGACCGCGAGGCAATCCTGGCGGAGGGCATAGCCTGTTACAAACTTTTCATTTGCGGCCTGTTGGACATTACAGACAACGTTGTCGACGACAAAGTCATCGCTCCAAAAAACGTGGTTCGCCGCGACGGGGATGATCCGTATCTCGTGGTCGCTGCAGACAAGGGCACCGCGACCTTTTCAGACATTGCGAATAGCATCTCAGCTGACTACAAATTTTGGCTAGACGACGCGTTCGCCTCTGGTGGGTCGGCGGGCTACGACCACAAAAAAATGGGCATTACCGCCCGTGGCGCGTGGGAGGCCGTACGGCGTCACTTTCGCGAACAGGGTGTTGACG
>JABIUH010000053.1 GCA_018701055.1 Woeseia sp.
AAAAAACGAATCAAGCATTCAATTCTAGTTCCGGTCGACCAGATACGCCTGCGAGCCGTTCTGTTGCCGCATTCCATTCATCGCTTGCCAGTAAAGTCTCGCGCAAAACCTGGCCAGTGCCGTGTAATCGTGCCAGCCGCACTAGCGACAAGGGATTCGAATAGTCTCGTAAAGCTGCTACCGCGGCTTGTGCGGCGAGACGGTCGTTGCAGATAAGAACCATGTCGCAACCAGCCTCAAGCGCCAGCTGTGCCCGCGTTGCCATCGATCCAAATTGACGCGTCGCCTTCATGCTGAGGTCATCACAAAAAACGGCGCCGTCGTAGCGCAGCTGATCGCGTAACTGGTTCTGAATCCAATAGGCAGAGAATCCCGCTGGAATCGCGTCCAGCTCGGCATACACGATGTGAGCCAGCATGACCCCTGCCAATCGTCGGGTTCCAATCAAGCGCTCATACGGGCGCATGTCATCCAAGAGGTCTCCGTAACTACGCCGATCAACGGGCAGTTGTTCATGTGAATCTGGTACGACCGCGCCATGGCCTGGAAAGTGCTTTGCAACGCTCGACATTCCACCCTCGCGCAAACCGCGACAGAATTCGCTCGCGAGATCAGCTACGACGGTCGGCGATCGGTGGAAGGCGCGATTACCGATTATCTCACTCACGCCCCAGTCTAAATCTACGCATGGAGAGAAGGAAAGATCGATGTCCATGGCGCGTAATTCTGAAGCGACCATCCATCCGGCCGTTTGCGCCAAGGACTTGGCTGCATCCGCATCACGGTCATACGCCCGACCGAGGTCCCGCATCGGCGGTATCGCGGTAAAGCCATCGCGAAATCGTTGTACACGACCGCCTTCGTGATCGACTGCGACAAGCAAGGGTGGTGTCCGCACGGCACGAATCGCCGCGACCAGATCAGACAATTGTGAGGGCGACGCATAGTTGCGAGCGAACAGGATAACGCCGCCCACCGCCGGCTCTCGCAAAATCTCACGATCCGCCGACGACAATGAATGCCCGTCTATGTCCAGCATGACTGGTCCCAAAGCCATTCTCCAAGATTAGCCCGAATGATGGTCGAGTAACAGCGGCGACGCAGCCGTTAGTGGTCCACTAGCTCACTTTCTCAAATACCGCTATAGATTCCACGTGACCGGTATGTGGGAACATGTCGATGATCCCCGCTGCTGACAAGCGGTAGCCCTGCTCTCGCACCAAAACTCCTGCATCTCGAGCCAACGTGCCAGGATGGCAAGAAACATACACAATCCGCTCTGGACCGATCCTGGCCATATTAGCGACGATCGCTTCTGCGCCACTGCGCGCAGGATCCAGCAATACTTTATCCCAATCTTCCTTTATCCAACGGTCGTTACCGTCGACCAACGATAGGTCCGCCGTTCGAAACTCGCAATTCTCGATTTTGTTATGAGTCGCATTGAATCGCCCGCGATCCACCTGCAGCTGCTCAACCTCAAGCGCTAATACGGCAGCCGCGCGACGGGCCAATGGCAATGAAAAATTGCCTATGCCGCAGTACAAATCCAGAATTCGGTCGGTATTGGACACCTGGAGCAACTCGATAGCCTTCGCCACCATCAATCGATTGACCGGAGCGTTCACCTGAACAAAATCGGTTGCCCTAAATTCAATCTCCACCTCGAATTCGGGCAAGGAATATCGCAGCGCTTGATAAGTCGAATCATCCAGCGGACTTGCAGTCCCGAGGCCACCGGTTTGCAAAGCAATTTGAACGTTGTGAGTCACGCCAAACTGGCGCAACAGACTGGTGTCCGCATCGGTTGGCAGATCGAGTACCCGAAACAAAAGAGTCGTCGCATTATCCGCCACGGCAACTTCAATCTGCGGTAAGCGCGCACGAATACTCAATTGCCCGATGAGCTCACTTAAGACATCGAGCAATCCGTCCACTGGCTGCGCGAGCACCTCACAGCGATGCATGTCACAAACGTAGGGGGCATGGGCCTCCCTAAATCCGACTAGCACACGGCCCTTCGCAGGAACGTCTTTGACGCCAAGCCTTGCGCGACGACGATAATTCCAACTGCCCTCCGCCCCCGGATTGAAGACTGGATCCAACCACTCGTCGGGCACGACCTGGCCGATACGCTCCAAATTATCCCGCAGCGTTCCTGCTTTGATTGCCCGTTGATCGTCAGGTGATAAATGCTGCAGCGAACAGCCGCCACAATTACCGAACGCCGCACAGCGCGGCTCAATCCGCAGCGGCGACGCTTCGATCACCTCGAGAAGCTCAGCCTCATCGTAGTTGCGGTGTCGCTTACGCCGCTGAAACATGACTGTCTCACCTTGCAATGCGCCGGCAACAAAAACCTTTTTGCCTTCGACTGCGACAATCCCCTTGCCATCATGGCTAATGCCATCGATCTCGGCCGTTTCCGGCTCGCGCTGTTTCGCCTTCTTTCGTGAACGAGACATAGGATCTAGCCTGCTGCCCAGGCAGCTAGAAATTCGTTTAGGTGCGGTCGATCCATGTCTGCCAAAGTTGTACGTACGAGTTCAAACTCGCGCTCAAGTGCCGCATCATCGAGGTTGCCGCGCATATATTCGAAGCGCAGATACACCAGGTAAGTATTCAGCACATCCGATTCGCAATAATCACGAATATCGTCAATGCCTCCATCCAGCCAGCATTGCCACACCTTATCGCCACTCATTCCAAGCTTGCCGGGAAACCCCAGCATTACCGCGATCTGATCGAGGCTAGCCCGGCCGCGCATTTGAAAGCCCGCTAAAACATCCATCAGATCGATGTGTCGCCAATGAAAGCGGCTCAGATAGTTGCTGTAGCGAAACTCACGGTCTGAATCACCCATTTCCCAGTAACGTGGCGCCTGAATGCCGTGCTTCAGCGCCCGATAATGTAATACCGGCAAATCGAAGCCGCTGCCATTCCAGGACACGAGGTCCGGGGAATAACGCTCAATGCCCGCGTAAAAGCGCCGAATGATCTCAGCCTCATCGGCATCGCGATCACCCAGCGTCCAGACGCGAAACGAGTCTCCGGTGCGAAGTGCGACCGAGATCGCGACAATCTGCTGTTGATGCAGCGGTAAGAATTCATTGCCGGTTGCCTGCTGCCGCTTAAAACTCATCGCGGTGCCAACATCCTGGTCCGACAGATCGTCCAGTTGCCACATTTTTCGACCAAACTCCACATCTGGAATGGTCTCGATATCAAAGGAAAAACAATGCATTAGGTGACTTTATTAAAGTTAATTAATTGATTGGTTTACGCGCATTACGACTGCGAAAGCGAGAATGAGGCCGGCATCGTCCGTCAGACTGACATGCCCTTCGCCGATACCGAGCTTTGTACAGAGGCGCTGACCGCGCGCTGACCAAATGATGTCGGGTTTGCCCCATTCATTGTTTACGACGCCCACATCGCGGATCCAGATACCTTGCGCGAACCCGGTACCCATGGCTTTGACCGTGGCCTCTTTTGCCGCGAATCGCATTGCCAGAAAACGCACTGGCATCTTATTCTTTTCGAAAAGCACACGCTCCTCGTCCATTAACAACCGGTCGACGAAATGATCGCCGAAGCGCTCATAGGTCGCCTGAATTCGTGAGAGTTCAACGAGATCGGTGCCAACTCCGAATATCATTTCGGCGCTCCATCACGCGCCGCATGCATGATGCGCTTCATCTCGCTCACCGCGTGCGGCAACCCATCAAATACCGCTCGAGCAACAATCGCATGGCCAATATTGAGTTCCACGACTTCTGGCAAGACTGCGATTGCACTAACATTTTCGTAGTGCAACCCATGACCCGCATTAATAATTAGTCCGCGTTCGTCTCCATAACGAGCCGCAAATGCCACTCGTGCGAGCTCCTCTTCCTGAGCAATACCGCTCGCATCGGCGTAGGTACCAGTGTGTAGCTCAACCACTGGAGCACCCGCTTCCTTGGCGGCATCAAGCTGCGCCGCTTCCGGATCGATAAAAAGTGATACTCGGATATTTTTCTCGGCTAGAAGTCGACAGGCCTCGGCAACCTTGTCGAACTGACCGACCACATCAAGCCCGCCCTCCGTGGTCAGCTCCTCGCGCTTTTCGGGAACGAGACAGCAATCGCTGGGTTGCAGGTCTCGTGCGATTGCGACCATCTCTTCCGTGACCGCCATCTCGAAGTTGATATGCGTCTGCATCCGCTGCTGCAGCCGACACAAGTCATGATCCTGAATATGTCGGCGATCTTCGCGAAGGTGCAAAGTAATGCTATCGGCACCGGCAATTTCAGCCATCAACGCCGCTTCCACCGGATCAGGATAGTCTGTGCCACGGGCCTGACGTAATGTCGCGACGTGATCGACGTTGACCCCCAGATAGATGGCGTTCATTTTCTTTCCTGTGTACTGCCGCTCTGACGCATTTCCATGAGCACTTTGCGACTTTTCAATTCTTTACCGTTGAGATGCCAGGCGATTACCTGGCGTAACAAACGGTTCGCGTTTTTTAAGACCAGCGGATCCGAGAATGCCTGCTCGCGAATGGCAATGAGCTCTGTTCCCGTAAATATCATCGGACCTTCACCGCCGGTCACTGGCACTGGCCCAAGTTCGATTCGATACTCGTAGCGTCGGTTCGCGTCGAGTTCCGCATCCGATTCCGTATCATGATCCAGATTGAGCCCGTAGCCAAGCAGGCGCAGCAACTCCATCTCAAAACGCCGCAAGACCGCCGCGACGTCTGCTTCCCGATTGAGTGTTTCAATCGTTTTTTGGTAAGCCGAAAATATGTCCGTTTGTGGATCATGTTTGTGAAGTAAATTCAGCAATAGCTCGTTGATGTAATACGCCGACAACAACGCATCGCCAGAAAGGGAAATCGGGGCACCATTCATTTCAGCGCCGGTCAGCGTGCCCAAGTCAGACCGAATGAACCAGGACATTTGTACTGGCAGAAAGGGGCGAAGATACCCTTTCAGCTTCGAATTTGCCGAGCGGCTTCCGCGCGCGACCAACGACAACCGTCCGTAGTCACGACTAATGATATCGAGAATTCTACTGGTATCGCGAAACGGTCGGTGATGTAGCAGCCAGGCGGGTTGATTTTGTACCCGCTTTGGTGCCGTCATGGAGACTCGTAGCCTAGCCGCAGTAAATCTTGTTCGTTGTCCGCCCAGTTGTCTTTAACTTTCACCCAAAGAGCCAGATGCACCGGCACTTTGTATCTTTCTTTTAGTTCAAGGCGGGCTGATCGGCCGACTTTTTTGAGTAGCCCACCACCTTTTCCGACGACAATGCCTTTTTGGCTGTCCCGCTCAACCCAAATGATCGCGTTGATCTCAACACCATGCTCGCCCCGTTGCATTGTTTCAATTTGAACCGTCAGGCCATACGGAATTTCCTGCTGCACCGCCAGAGTCAGTTTCTCTCGTATCGTTTCGGCAACGTGAAAGTTTTCGCTACGATCGGTCAGCATCTCTTCTGGAAACAGCGGCTCCGAGGGCGGCAGGAAGTCGGGTACCAGTGCTGTCAAACGATCAAGGTTGTCGTGCTTTTGCGCCGAAATCGGTATCACTTCGTTGAAATCCCTCCGAGCCGACATCGCGCTAAGCGCAGTGAGCAACCGTTCACGTGGATGAATTTTATCGATCTTATTGAGCAACGCAATGACGGGTGCTGACACATCGGCGAGACGCTCTAGGACGTCTTGATCCTCGTCGGTCCAGCGCGTCGCCTCTGTCATGAAAAGCACGACATCGGCATCGACCAACGCATTCACCGCAGTTCGGTTCATTAAACGATTCATCGCCTTATTCGCCTTGCGATGAATGCCAGGCGTGTCGACATAAATAACCTGGTACTCCTCGTGGGAATCCACACCAAGAATTCTGTGCCGCGTCGTTTGCGGCTTTGATGTAACAATACTCACTTTATTGCCGAGAATGGTATTGATCAACGTGGACTTACCCACATTGGGACGGCCGACAACAGCAACAAAACCACAGCGGTAAGGAACGTCGGACATGCTTACTCTACCGCCTCTATTTGTTCCAACATGTTTGCTGCAGCTTCCTGCTCAGCATCGCGCCGCGTCGTTCCAGCGCCGAGTGTTTTTAAGTCCAGCGCCGAGATCGTGCAACTAGATTCAAAGAACTGCTTGTGGGCTTTTCCGGTTACTTTTTCAATTGCATATTCGGGCAACGCAAGTTTCTGGCCTTGAATATGTTCCTGCAATCGTGACTTAGGGTCACGCAGTTCAGCCGTTTCGGGGAGCGTCCTGATGCGATCCTCAAAGGCTTTGTGAATGACTTTCCGTGCCGCATCCAAATTCGCATCCAGGTAAATCGCTCCGAACAACGCCTCAACGGTATCAGCGAGAATGGAAGCCCTTCGATGTCCGCCCGTCTTCTTTTCTCCCGAACCGAGAATGAGGTGCTCGCCAAGACCCATCTCAAGCCCTAATTCGCCGAGCGTCGTATCTTTTACCAATGTCGAACGCAGTCGACTCAGTCTACCTTCACTGGACTCGGGACGTTTCTCATACACCATTTCAGAGATAACCAACTGCAACACTGAATCGCCCAAAAACTCGAGACGTTCATTATTGTCGCCCGCGGCACTCCGATGCGTTAACGCTTGTTTCAGTAGCGTCTCGTCAGCAAACTCATAGTGCAGTGATTGTTTTAGCCAGGCTGTGGCGCTTTCCAATTTCTTACGCTCAGAGGGGGGATTTTCTGCACGCGAGTATAGTGGTTTTACGAATGAGTCGCTCGCAAAGCGTGCGGCGACCAAACAGGCCAGACATGCCCGCAAAAAACCTTCTTGTGATTAATCTGTCCTGGCGCAGAAGATCTAGCGTCGAACGTGCACCGACTTGTCGAATTTAACGGTGAAATACAAATTCGATAGGAATTCTGTCGTATGGTCATACTGGGCTTCAACCAAAAGACCGTCGTCTTCGCTGGTAACTTTGACCTCTCTATGGGTAATCGCGCTGACACTCTCGACCTCAAAACGTCGCACGATTGAGCGGCGAACCGCCTCGCGACTCGCGTTTTGACTGTCAAACTCCTCGTAGACCCCATCCAGAACTCCGGCCACTTTCATGTAATTCAGGTAAATCGGTGTCAATCGAAGCCCGGCGAATGCGAACAAGCCCACAAAGGAGACCAAAATCAACAAACCGAGCGTCGTGATGCCTTTTTCGCGATCTGGACGACGTCGTCCGATCACGCGATTCAGAGGAATCGTCCGGGGAATTGCCGTGCCGCTTTTTGAAACGTTCATCTGATTAGCTCCGAATTGACTCTAAAATACTACAAAGCGTTGGAATTCCTAAGATTTAACGCCATCGTGGCCGTTAAATCAGTGATTTGCGGCCCATTATTGGATCTTGGTACCAATCCGCCCCCAGTCCGGCCATTCCGGCCCGTCTGATAAATCCACATGCATCCAGATTCGTACCGCCTCACCGACCAGGTGCGTCTCTGGAATAGTGCCAATAAAGCGACTGTCCTGACTATTGTCGCGATTGTCGCCCATCATGAAATAATGATCTGCGGGCACTTCATAGACTCGAACCCGGGGATCCTTATTATCGGCAATCGGAACTCGATGGCGAATTTCATGCTCTCGCTCCCCAAGAGTCTCCGTATATACGTGCCCCCCGATGTCGCCGTTATCACCTTCTACTGCACTAACTCGCATCAAATCGCCATTGATCGTTACTCGTCCGCCATCATAAGCAACGATGTCACCCGGCAAGCCGACCACCCTTTTAATGTAATTAATCTTCGGATTCGATGGCAAACGAAACACGACAACATCGCCACGTTTGGGCTGACCCGTTTCGATCACCTTACTATTTGCAACCGGCAGCCGTAATCCATACGAGTATTTTTTGACGAAGATAAAATCCCCTTGGACCAGGGTTGGCATCATCGATCCCGATGGAATTCTAAAGGGTTCAAAAATGAACGACCGGATAACAAGAACGAATAACAAGACCGGAAAAAACGATCGCGAATATTCGATAACGGTATCGAGAAACGTATTGTCCGAATCGGCACCCGCACGCGCGTAGTAGAAGCGATTGAACGCTACCACCACGGCACTAAAAGCCGTTAGTACAACCAAGATCAGTGCAAGATCAATACTCAATATTATCTCCTTTATTTTTCAGAACGCAGGACCGCGAGAAATGCTTCTTGCGGAATTTGCACAGACCCAATCTGCTTCATTCGCTTCTTGCCTGCTTTTTGCTTCTCCAGCAACTTTCTTTTTCTCGACACATCACCGCCATAGCACTTTGCCGTAACGTTCTTGCGCAGCGCCTTGACGGTGCTGCGCGCAATAACTTGCCCACCAATAGCCGCTTGAATCGCGACGTCGAACATCTGCCGTGGAATTAATTTACGCATCCGCTCGACCAAATCCCTGCCTCGATTATGCGCGTTCGTTCGATGCACGATAATAGACAGAGCATCGACACGATCTTTATTGATCAAAACGTCAAGGCGCACGAGTGGCGCCGATACGAAATGTTTAAAATGGTAATCGAACGACGCATATCCACGACTCACCGATTTCAGACGATCGAAAAAATCGAGAACGACCTCCGAGAGTGGCAGGTCATATTCAAGCGACACCTGCCCACCGAGATAACGCATTTCCTGCTGTGCACCACGTTTCTCGATACACAACTTCATCACCGCCCCAACATGTTGTTCGGGCACCAGAATATTAGCGGAAATATTAGGCTCTCGAAGATCGGCAATCTCATTGGCAGGCGGCAACTTCGACGGATTGTCGACGTACTCAACTTCACCATTCACTTTCTCGACCTCAAATATCACGGTCGGGGCTGTGGAAATCAAATCCAAATTGTATTCGCGCTCTAATCGTTCCTGCACAATCTCCATGTGCAACATGCCCAGAAAACCACAACGGAACCCGAATCCGAGCGCAGCAGACGATTCCGGTTCGAAATGTAACGCGGCATCGTTGAGGCGTAATTTCTGTAATGCCTCACGAAACCCTTCATAGTCATCCGAGCTGATCGGAAAGAGACCAGCGAAAACTCGCGGTTGCACTTGCTTGAAATCCGGCAATGGTTCTTCACACGGACTGCTAGTCAGAGTCAGCGTATCCCCAACCGGAGCGCCAAAAATATCCTTGATGCCGGCAATCACAAAACCGACCTCACCCGTGGCGAGACGATCGCGATCCTCCATTTTCGGCGTAAAAGAACCAACGCGATCGGCGACATAGGAACGTCCAGTCGACATGACCGTAATTTTGCTTCTTTTGGGTAGCTTGCCATTGACGACCCGCACCAATGACACGACGCCAACATAATTATCGAACCAGGAATCGATTATCAATGCCTGAAGGTTGCCCTCCGGGTCACCGGTCGGCGCTGGAATAGCGTCTACCAAAAATTCCAATAATTCTGGCACACCGGCGCCCGTTTTCGCGCTAACACCCAGCGCGCCCGACGCATCAATTCCGATAATTTCCTCGATTTCTCGCTTCACCTTTTCAGGTTCAGCGGCTTGTAAGTCGATTTTATTCAGGACGGGTAAGACCTCCAGTCCCTGATCGATAGCGGTTATGCAATTGGCAACGCTTTGCGCTTCGACTCCCTGTGCCGCATCCACAACCAGCAGCGCCCCTTCACAGGCGGCGAGTGATCGGGACACCTCATAGGAAAAATCGACATGGCCCGGTGTATCAATAAAATTGAGTTGATAAGACTGACCAGCAGGGGACGTGTAGATCAGCGAGACACTCTGCGCCTTGATCGTGATGCCGCGCTCACGCTCGATATCCATCGAATCGAGCACTTGTTCAGACATCTCTCGATCCTGCAGACCGCCGCAATGCTGAATAAACCGATCAGCCAGGGTCGACTTGCCGTGGT
>JABIUH010000052.1 GCA_018701055.1 Woeseia sp.
ACCAAAGAGGCCAAGGAAAAGGCCACGTCCGAGTTGAACAAGCTCAAGTTGATGTCGTCGATGTCTGCAGAAGCGACCGTGGTACGAAATTACGTTGATTGGCTATTGAAAGCGCCGTGGAAAAAACGTAGCAAAGTGCTGAAAGATCTCAGCCAGGCGGAAGAGGTGCTCGAGGAAGATCATTACGGACTGGACAAGGTCAAGGAGCGCATCCTTGAATATCTCGCGGTACAGCTGCGCGTAAAGCGGCTCAAGGGGCCTATCTTGTGTCTCGTTGGACCTCCCGGTGTTGGTAAGACTTCATTGGGGCAGAGTATTGCTCGAGCGACCAATCGAAAATTCGTGCGGATGTCGCTTGGTGGCGTGCGCGACGAAGCGGAAATTCGCGGTCACCGCAGAACCTATATCGGTTCGATGCCTGGCAAGATCATTCAGAATCTGGCAAAGACAACCGTTAGAAATCCACTGTTCCTGCTCGATGAAGTAGACAAAATGGCCATGGATTTTCGCGGTGATCCGTCATCGGCACTCTTGGAGGTCCTGGATCCCGAGCAGAATTCGAGTTTTGCGGATCATTATCTCGAGGTTGATTTCGATCTGTCCGATGTCATGTTCGTCTGTACAGCCAACAGTCTCAATATTCCTGCGCCACTCCTGGACAGGATGGAAGTCATTCGTATTCCTGGTTACACGGAAGACGAAAAACTCAATATTGCGACGCGCTATTTGATTCCGAAGCAGATGAAAGAAAACGGTTTACGGGATGAAGAGCTGTCGATTAGTCGATCCGCTGTTTTGGATGTAATTCAGCACTACACTCGCGAATCAGGGGTTAGAAATCTCGAGCGTGAGATCTCCAAGATTTGCCGCAAAGTCGTTAAGTCGCAGCTACTTAAGCCTAAGGACAGCGAAATACGAATGACACCGAAGGGTATTGAAAAATATTTGGGTGTGCGTCGCTTTCGGCACGGCATGGCTGATGATAACGATGAGGTTGGACAAGTTACCGGACTCGCCTGGACCGAAATGGGTGGCGAATTGTTGACTATCGAAGGCGCAGTCGTTCCCGGCAAAGGAAAGCTCATTCATACGGGTCAATTGGGCGACGTCATGACGGAGTCCATTCAAGCTGCGATGACGGTAGTGAGAAGCCGAGCTGCTGTTTTGGGTATTGATCCGGACTTCCATCAGAAGTTCGATGTGCACATCCACGTGCCCGAAGGGGCGACGCCAAAGGACGGACCGAGTGCGGGAGTTGGCATGTGTACTGCACTGGTGTCGGCGTTAACCGACATCCCTGTAAAGGGCGGTATCGCGATGACCGGAGAGATCACTTTGCGCGGCGAAGTGCTGCCAATTGGTGGCTTAAAAGAGAAGTTGCTTGCAGCCCACAGAGGTGGCATTAAGACGGTGCTGATTCCGCACGAGAACGAGAAGGACCTGGTGGAAATTCCGAAGAACATCAAAGACAAACTGGACATAGTTCCTGTTAAATGGATAGACCAGGTTCTTGGGGTAGCTTTACAACATGTACCCGTGCCAGAGGCCAAATCGGAGGTTGGAAAAACCGAGGCTGACGGCCCGAAAAAAGACGATAAATCGACCGACATTGTCCGCCCTCACTAATCGCTGAAACCCGCTAAAACACTGGGCTGTTGACGGTGTTTTAGTCGCTTGGTATAAGCTTACGCAAGTTTTGACACGCTGAAAGCCAAGCGTGACAGGGCGTTGGTGATTTCCTCCGGGAGCACCAACAAAAATGGGGACACACGTTTGCAAGTTTCGGAGCGTGCACGGAGATGCGGGAAGATTTAATAGGGCGTTCCGCATTGTTTGATTTTGAATACATTTAGCAAGGGTGAATGCATGAATAAGGGTGAATTAATAGATGCGGTTGCGGGTTCTGCTGGCCTGTCGAGAGCTGATGCGACGAAAGCGGTCGATGCGGTACTTGATAGCGTTACGAGTACGCTTGCTGGCGGCGGTGGAGTATCGCTGGTCGGCTTCGGAACATTCTCAGTGAAGGCGCGTGCAGCACGTATGGGACGTAATCCTCGCACGGGTGAAGCGATCCAAATTAAGGCGAGCAATGTGCCCGGATTCAAGGCTGGCAAAGCCCTGAAGGATGCCGTAAACTAGCGCGCCCCTCGAGTCGGGGGGAGAAGATCTAGTTTATTTTGATGGATTTTCTGGTACTTGATTCGAGGCTGCGGCCTTGTGTCGCAAGCTCACAGATCTAGGGGCAGTTGTTGTTTCAACTGTCCCTTGTTTCTGCGGGCGACTGGGTGCTTAGCTCAGCTGGTAGAGCATCGCCCTTACAAGGCGAGGGTCGGCGGTTCGATCCCGTCAGCACCCACCAGGTTTAGGAGTGGTAGTTCAGTTGGTTAGAATACCGGCCTGTCACGCCGGGGGTCGCGGGTTCGAGTCCCGTCCGCTCCGCCACAAGAAATCGCCGGGTCCCGTTAGGGATCCGGTTTTTTTTGTATCGAGATTGGATGGCATCCTTACGCTCGCGAAGACAGCAGGAACAGAGGCCTGCGGATAGGCATGGTTTGTCGCCTTGCTCCTAGCGAACACACCCAAACCCCGTCTTTGCGGGGAGCGCAGTGACGAAGTAATCCGGTTTCTCCTGTCATAGCTTGGATCGCGTCGCTGCGCTCGCGATGACATGTTTTTCTCCGATTGGCCAAGTCCTTAGCCTCCTCGCGATGACGCCCAAAATCCGTCTTTGCGGAGGCCCGCGGACAGGCATGATTTGTCGCCTTGCTCCTGGCGAACACACCAAGCCCCGTCATTGCGAGGAACGAAGTGACGAAGCAATCCATACAATGTCCGGCTCAGCACGCGTAGTCCTCCCTGTCGCAGACGTTTGGTATCCACGGCGAGTTATTCCCGTGCACTTTCTTTTTCATCACGCCATTAAAAACCAACCCCGGCCCAACATTTACGTGCGCTTTACCATAAAGGGCCATTTGGGCCCCCGCTGACCCCTGATATGGCCCATTTCCGGTCATTTCGATATTGAAATTTGCTGCAATTACCGTAACCTACGGTCCACTCTGGTCGAACCATACACTGACCCGTTAGTCTTAAAACACTACCCGGGATCAAATCTTTACCATTTAGTTGACTCTCTATGCTGCAACATATTCGCGAACGATTTACAGGCGTTTTTGCCATCGTACTGCTCGGCATGCTCGCCGTGTCTTTCATATTTTTTGGGATAGGAAACTTTACCTTCTTGAGTGGCGATTTCGCCGCCAAAGTTGAAGGTTCCGAGATTTCACTCGCCCAGCTCGAGGGCACATACCAAAATCAGCTCCTGACCTATTCAGACTATGGCAACCTTCCGCCAGAAATCAGACAGACGTTAAAGTCGAATACGCTGGAAAGGATGATTCGTGAACGACTGGTGGAAGTTCACGTAATGAATGAGGGCTATCGAATCGGCGATGAGCAAATAGCCACACTCCTGCAGTCTGCAACGCAGTTTCAGGAGAACGGCGTTTTTAATCGCGAGCTCTACTACGCGTGGCTTGATCAAACTGTGCAGGACCCCCGCATGTTCGAGGCGAACCAACGTCGCGAGTATCGGATAAGTCAATTGCAACGCGGTATCGGTGCGACCGCCTTTGTGACACCGACGGAATATCGGCGTTACCTGAATTTGTTCGCCGAACAACGTCAGGCTTCGGTCGCGATTTTCGACATTGCGTCGCTGGCCGACACGATCGTCGTCAAAGATGAAGATGTGCAAACTTATTACGCTGCGCGGCCCGATGATTTTCGCTCGTCCGAATCAGTTGATTTTGAATATATTGAAATTAATCGTGAGGCGCTCGCGGCTGAGATTGAAATTGTGGACGACGTTTTGCAGCGGTACTACGATGACAACAGTCATCGGTTCTTGCAGGACGAACAACGACAGGCGCGCCATATTTTGTTGACCATCGATGATGGTGAGGAAGCGGCTCAGCAGCAAGCGATCGCCTTAACAGCGCGTATTAACGCGGGCGAACCATTCGAGGATTTGGCTCGACAATATTCGAAAGATGGCGGAACAGCGCCGCAGGGTGGTGATCTGGGCACTGTCATGCAATCTCAAATGCCGGGTGCATTGGGGGATGCAATATTTTCAATGGCGGATGGTGATGTTCTTGGCCCCGTACGAACAGATTTCGGTTTCCATGTTCTGCGTTTGGACCAAGTTATCTCAGGCGGAGCGTTACCGCTCGCTCAGGTTCGCGGCGAACTAATGCAAGAGCTGCAGGCTGACGGCGTTGAAGGGCAGGCTCGAGCGTTAGAACGCCAGTTGTCGGATGCATTGTTCGATGCGACCGAGTTAGAGGCAGTCGCTGGAGATGCGGGCCTCGAGGTTATGGCGGTCACTGGATTCACCCGAACCGGCGGTGAACCGTTCGGTGCCAATCAAGCCGTTATCGATACCGTTTTTGACTCGCTTACCCTGAGTGAGGGACAGATTAGCGACGTCGTCGAGGTCGATGCTAATCGTTCCGTCATGTTACGTGTTGTCGAATATCACGAGGCCGCTCGACGAAGTGTTGACGATGTGCGCGACGATATTGTTTTTGGCCTGCAATCAGAGCGGGCTATTAATATCATCGAAGATCGCTCTCGCCGTTTGCGTGAAGCGCTCGAAGAAGGTCGCGATTTCGCCGAAATGGCGTTTGAGCTTGAGGCTGATTTCACCCCAGATCTACTGCTCGGAAGACAAAGTACGGACGTCGACTCAATTGTACTAAATGATATCTTCCGTTCGAAAAAACCTTCCCCTGGGCACTCGAGACTGGGTAGCGCGATTACGGCGGACGGCGACTATGTGGTCTATATGGTTGATGCCGTCGTGCCTGGTCGGCCGGAAACCATTCCTCTTGCGGAGCGCGATCAGCGTAAAGAAGACCTACAGAACACCGCTGGAGCGGCTGATTACAATGCCTTCGTCAATGAGTTGATCCGAACAGCAAGTATCGAGCGGAACGAGGGTGCGCTCGCTGAACCGGATTTTCTTCAATAGTAAACGTATGATTGGGTGGGGCAGTTCTCGCCAGATCGCAATCTGGCAACGAAGCAAGGCGACATTGAATAACAATAACACCGCGAAAGCGGGGAGTGGCCGATGAAAAAACTCGAACTTCACTGGCAGATCCTGATCTCGATTGGTCTTGCGGCCGTCGCTGGTTGGATGGTCAATCGTGCAATAGGATCCGGCGTCGAAGATCCATCGATTTTAGGCATCAGCATAATTGGTGTATTCGATTACATTGGCTCGCTGTTTCTAAATGCGCTCAAAATGATCATCGTGCCATTGATCTTTTCGTCGATCGTAATTGGTGTCGCAGGAATCGGCTCTGGTGGCAATCTTGGCGCGCTTGGCGGCCGTACGCTGCTGTTCTATTTGGCTACAACGCTAGCGGCGACCTGTATCGGACTGCTGCTGATCAATTTAGTTGGGCCTGGTTATGAGGATGGCGTTCCAGTCGGGGACTTGCTCGCACTAGACACATCAGCAGATGAACTTGTGGCGCTTGCTGAAGGACGCGGTCCGGGCGACGTCGCGAACGTCTTCCACAGCATGGTTCCACCGAACGTTATTCAAGCAGCCGCAGACGGACAGATGTTAGGCATCATCTTTTTCGCATTGTTGTTCGGCTATTTCATGACCCATCTCAACCATGATCTCGCCGAACCGATGTTCAAATTCTGGGACGGCGTTTTTCACGTGATGATGCGCATGACGGAATGGATCATGTTGTTCGCACCGATTGGCGTTTTTGGTTTGGTAGCCAAAGTTGTTGCAGAAGCGGGTTTTGGCGGCGTGAAGTATCTAGCCATATTCGCGGGTGTCGTTATCGCAGCATTGCTGATTCATATTCTTGTTGTGATGCCGCTATTCTTAAGGTTTGTTGGCAAAGTAAAACCGTATGCATTGTTCGCGGCGATGGCCCCAGCGATGTTGACAGCATTTTCTACGGCTTCGTCGTCCGCCACCCTTCCGATTACCATGAAGCGAGTCGAAGAGAACGCAGGCGTATCGAATAAAATCTCGAGTTTCGTACTGCCGTTAGGTGCAACCGTGAATATGAACGGAACTGCGCTTTATGAATGCGCTGCAGCGATGTTTCTTGCGCAGGCTTACGGCCTTGACCTAACCCTAGGTGTGCAATTCTCGATCGTATTTATTGCACTGCTCACGTCAGTGGGCGTTGCGGGTGTTCCATCCGCATCGCTGGTCGCAATTGCCGTCATTCTCGGCGCCGTTGGATTGCCTGTTGAGGCGATTGGTGTCTTGATGGTATTTGATCGATTGCTCGACATGGCACGAACTGCCGTCAATATATTTGGTGATTCGTGTTGCGCGGTGATCGTTGCCCGCCTGGATGGTGAGAAGACGAATATCGCGTTGGACGATAGCGCGTAGACGCGCATCGGAATAAGATTCAGCCGCCGCGATACGGCGTTAAAAACAGGTGTCGTCTTCGCGAGCACAGCGACGCGATCTAATCCGTATTGAAAAAGCTGGATTGCTTCGTCGCTTCGCTCCTCGCAAAGACGAGGAGAGGCTGTCTTCGTGGGTGCAGCGACACGATCCAACCGACGTTGATAAAGCCGAGATCTAACGGGTCAGAGCCCAATAACTGGGTCGGAGCCCAATAACTGGGTCAGAGCCCATATATTGACGCTAGGCGTACATGCGGCTGTGCCGCGTTCATCGTTAGATTGCGGTGACTCAGACCCCTGTGAGGTTCAATCTTCGTCGAAGACCATGCCCATAATATTTGAGCCGGCATCGACGAAGGTTGTTCCGCCGGTAATTCCACTCGCGAGATCCGAGCAAAGAAAGGCGGCCGTATTGCCAATCTCTTCGATTGTCACGGTGCGGCGCAGCGGTGCCGATTTCTCTGCATAGGCCAGCATCTTACGAAAGCCTCCGATGCCCGCCGCTGCAAGTGTCTTCACCGCGCCAGCAGAAATTGCATTAACCCGAATACCTTGAGGTCCAAGGTCGGCGGCGAGAAACCGCACGCAAGACTCAAGACTCGCCTTTGCCAAACCCATGACGTTGTAATTCGGCACGACCTGCGTGGCCGCGTTATACGTCATTGCAAGAATAGACCCGTTCGTGTCCTGCATCATCGGCTGTGCCGCTTTTGCGAGTGCTGCGAGGCTGTAGCTCGAGATGTCATGCGAAATGCGAAAGCCTTCTCGAGTAACCGCGTTAGTGAAACCGCCTTCGAGTTGCTCGCGTGGCGCAAAGCCGACGGAATGAACGAGTACATCAAGCTTGTCCCAGGATTTGGACAAGCCGGAGAAAACAGCATCGATCTCGTCGTCACTCGAAACATCGCAAGGAAAAAGCAGGTCGGTGTTTTGGCCAAGACGCGACGCTAACTTTTCGACCCGGCTTTTTAATTTATCGTTTTGATACGTAAAAGCAATTTCTGCGCCTTCACGCGCAAAGGCTTCTGCAATTCCTGTTGCGATAGATCGATCGCTTGCAACGCCGACGATGAGCGCGCGTTTTCCGGCCATAAAGCCCATGGACTTATCCCCTAGTATTGATCATTAGGGTCAGACTAACATCTGACCTCGATTTGGTTTGCTAGCTGGACTGCTTCGTTACGTCGACGAACATCGTCAGTTTTTGCCCAGGTCGAAGAATCTTATTCTTATCGATGTTGTTCCATCGCACAAGGTCGCCGACCGTAATGCGAAAGCGGCTCGCGATTAGATAAAGAGAGTCGCCATTGCGAACGGTGTAATTGAGTTTTCGGGTCAGGTTGTTGCCACTGGCTTTAGTGGCAGGTACCGCTTCATTTGTCCACACCACTAACTTCTGGCCAATCGATAAGGTGTCACGTGGTGCCGTTCCATTCCACGATGCCAATTTATTCATATTGACATTGTACTTGCGACTGATCGTCCAAAAACTCTCGCCAGAAGAAACGACGTGTTCGATACGATTGCCTTTTCTAACAGCATTTTGTTTGCTTTCCCGCCGACCGTCGGCGCTCATATTGTAAGTGTCCAGTGGTTTGGTTGAAACCGGAATCATGAGGTAGGCACCCGCTCTAATGGTATTGCCTTTAAAATTGTTCGCCGTGCGAATAGTGGTGACGGTCGTTTCGTATTGCTCTGCGATTTGTGAAATCGCTTCACCAGATTTGATCTTATGCCGTTGCCAGCGAATGCGCTCTTTTAGTGGAACGGCAGCAAGCGCCGTAGAAAATTGTTCCGCGACATCGATGGGTAATACCAATCGATGGGGACCGTCCGGATCTGTTGCCCACCGATTATTACCGGCATTAAATGCATACAGTGTATCGAGTTCAATCCCCGCTATTTCTGCGGCGAGTGCTAAATCCAGTTGGCCGTCAATGTCGACAACGACGAACTGCGGTTCATCAATAAGTAGCGGTAAATTGATGTTGTATTTTTCGGGATTTTTTACGAGCTCAGCCAATGCCAGTAAGCGTGGCACGTACGCGCTGGTCTCTTTGGAGAGCGAAAGATTCCAATAGTCTGTTGGCTTAGAACGGGCGCGATTTCTTTTGATCGCTTTTAGAACATTTCCCTCGCCTGAATTGTAGGAGGCGATGGCGTGCGGCCAATCGCCGTCCATCAGCTTATGCAGGTGGGTGAGATACTCAAGCGCGCCACGGGTGGAATCAACTGCATCGCGGCGACCGTCATACCACCAATTCTGTCGAATACCGAAGCGTCGTCCGGTGCCAGGAATGATTTGCCAAAGGCCTGCTGCCCGGCCATGGGAATAGGCGAACGGGTCGAATGCACTTTCGACAATGGGAAGCAGTGCGAGCTCAAAGGGCAGCCCTCTTGCTTGCAGTTCAGCGGTGATAAAAGGCAGGTAACGCTGTGCACGGGCAAACACGCGGTTCAGGTAGCTGGGGTTTTTCGCAAACCAGTTGAGCTCTGACTGAATGCGCTTATTCATCACAATCGGCAGCGCGAAATTGCGCCGAAGTTTCGCCAGAAGGTCTGTTGACGGCTCAGCTGGGGCTGAAACGTTCTGCGCAAGCGGGTCCAATTCCAACCAAACCTGATTTTTGCTTACCGTTAATTCATCAAAGACCACTGCACCATTGAGAGTAGATTCGTCGGGGGATGGTGGATCGTTTGGTTCTTCCGCCCCGACAGAGATCCCCGCGAAAATTAGTGAGATGGCCAAGAAAGGTCTGATTAGAGTGTTGAATTTCGACAATATTCGCAGTTTTTTGAATAGCATCCGGCTATCCTACGGACAGACGTGCAGCATGCAAGTATCGCTTTCTCAGCTCGTAATCCTGGGTGGAGAATCTGCGTTGAATAGGTCCAGAATATGCCTGAAACCCAATTAGAGGCCCACTCTCCACTGAATATGGGGAATGAATGGCTCGAGACGCCGCTCGGCAAGGCGCTTTTCCAGCAGGAAACGCGAATGGTTGAGGAGGCCATGGACGGCCTTTTTGGAGAGCAGTGCTTACAGCTTGGGCTGTGGGGCGATCCCGGCGCTTTTACGCGATTCGCGCGTACGCAACGTGCCACTTGTATCGCAGATCATCAGGCGACCAATTCAACTGATCTCGGTGCTAAGGGTCAACTGCACCGACTGCCGATTGTCACGGACTCCGTTGACGTGGCGCTGCTTCCACACACGCTGGATTATTCGGATGATCGATCTCACGCGATACTGCGTGAGGCGGATCGAGTGCTGACGCCGCATGGTCATTTGGTCAT
>JABIUH010000051.1 GCA_018701055.1 Woeseia sp.
CGATGAACTCTTTTTCGTCGATCTACCTAAATCTGAGGTCCGGCTTAAGATTTTCGAAATACATCTTAAATTACGCAATCAAGACAGTAAGGCCATCGCGATCGATCAGGTCGCAGCCGCAGCGAAAGGTTTCTCAGGTGCCGAGATTGAACAGGCAATCGTCTCGGCACTCTATGCCGCCCACGCACAAAAAAGCGCGCTGACGACCGAATTACTCCTTGCCGAACTAAAGCGAACTCGTCCGTTGTCGATCGTCATGGCGGAAAAGGTCGATTTGCTGCGCCGCTGGGCCTCTGGACGAACCGTTGCATGTGATTAAGTCCAACGTGTATACCCCTGTTTTCATTTAACAAAATATAGAATTTAGCGCTCAAGCATCAAAATATCAGCACCCTGCATGCTAGAATTTCTTGATGACTAATAAGAATAAAAAAAATACAGCGTTAGTCGACTCCAATGACAAAGAATCGACCTCTGAATCTGAGGTCGAGCCGCTGTTACGCAGCATTCAAAATGGCCAGCCGAAAATCGAAGTCGATGCAGTCACATTCGATATCGACGATCACGTAAACGAAATCAATCAGCGTTCCAAAATCCAATTAAAAGCCGATTTAAGATCCAAAATCACCACCATTGAAGAACTGGAATTCGAAGTTGAGCAGCTCAGTGGAAAAAATCGAGGTCTCGAAGAAGAACTCAAAGCCAGATTTGAAATAACGGACAGCCTGCATTCTGAGATTGCGGATTCACAAGGACGACTCAACGATTCACAGCAAAAAATCGATCAGCACAATCAAGACACGAGCCAGTTAAAGAAAAGCGCAGATTCTGCACAGGCGAAGCTTGATCGGTTGAAGACCAAATCCGATGGTCTTCACACGACGATAAAGAATCTAAGAGGCAAGACGGAGAAACTGGAAAATGAGCTGACGGCCAAAAAGAAACAAATCGTCACCCTCGAAAAACTGCAGAAAAGGTTAACTAAGAAAAATCAAAAACCCGATACAAAACGCGTCAATAAGAATGCGCAAACGTTGTCCCAACAGCTCCAGCATTCACAAACCGAAGCCGCAGAGCTCAAGACCTATATCGATGGCAGAAAAGACGAATGGGTGACGCTAAACGCCGAAGTCGATGAGTTTAGTCGGCAGTTAGCCGATAGCCAAAGCCGCGCTACAAATTTATTGACCGAGATGGACGATCGCAATACTCAGTTGGTGCGTTCATGTGAACAAGTTATTTCAACATCTGAGAATTTGACAAAACAAAAGACACAGGCGCGAAAGCTTAGAATCCAGAATCGTGAGCTCGAGACTGAGTTGAATCATGACGCCAAAGAAAGAATCGTCGCCGCCGATAAACGCCTTGAAGAACAATCCGGCGAAATCCAAGGCCTCACTCATGCACTTACCGAACTCCGCTGCGATCGAGACCAGATCGCACAATATGCTGACACCTTGCGCATGCAGTTCCAGGATCAGGTTTCGGTCTCTAAGGTTTCCGTTGCAATGCGCGAAAAACTTGAATCAGGACTTGACCACGCCAATACGGCGATCAATGAGCCCTCAGAGCGTCAGAAGTCGTCGCAAGAACACAATGATGAGCTAATGCAAGCAAGTCAGTTTCTAAAGAGCGATTTTGACGCACAAATTCGACAGATCCGTTTCGAACTAGCTCCGCAGAAGAAACCATCGCAGGTCATCAATCAATTAACGAGCAACTTGTCTCGGACCTGTTCGATAACCGGAGTTTTCAACAAGCCCTTGAAGCGCGGCTAGGCGAAGTCGAGCAAGAATCGAATCAATCTGTTGCCGAGCTGGGCGCCAAGTTGAAGAAGGCGCGCCACGATGCCGAAGAGATCGAACACAAACTACGCAATAAGGACTCGGTAATATCTGATCTGATGCGGCAATTATCGGCACGAAGTGATTCAATCGAATTAAAAGACGACACCAGCAATGTTCTACAAAAAATTGATGGCTTCAAAACAGATGCACATGCCCCTCAAGCAGACACCGACCGGGTTGCACGACAGCTCATCGGCAATGCAGATGGTAAAGAACTGAGATTTCCATTATTCAAAAATCGACTCACGATTGGGCGTACGGCCCACAACGATATTCAGTTGAACATGCAATACATCAGCCGTCGCCACGCCGTTATTTCTTCTGATCACGGTCAAACTCGAGTGATCGACTGGGGAAGCAAGAACGGAGTTTTCGTAAACAACGTGCAAGTGACGAAGAAAATTCTTGAGTCCGGTGACATCGTGACTATTGGAACCACCGATTTCCGCTACGAGGAGCGCTCCAAGCGCTAGTCCGCACGCACGCTTCACCTTTTTGCCTGGATTCGCCCTGAACTGAATTGAGCGACGGTTTTGTGAGCGCATTCACGGCAATGATTCAAGTGACCCGATATTGTATCGAGTATTCCTGACACGGATGACCGGGCCAAAAAAGAATGAAAGCACACGCGCACGAAATGGATTTTTCCGCGTCCTCCGCACTCAAGCGGACGTTTACTCACTTCATCACAAAAAAAATCTGGCTACCGAAAGTCGTCTACGACGCCTTACCCTATTTTTACTTGATTGCTGGCGTTGCCGCGATCGTTGCAACCATTTATATCGGCGAGTGGTACTGGGTCGTTCCGCACTATGTTCTTTTTTCCGCGGTGTGCCTCCATATCGGGTTTCTGCTTCTTCGCAAACGGAGACCGTCAGCGATAGTGGAACGACCGCACCGTTTTATATCCTAGGCCCAAGCAATTTTTACGCCTTGATACTTGACCTGCATGGTCGGTTGGTAAACGATTCAACTTTAAATTCCTTTGGAAGTATTCGATGTCTACAGACGCCGCATCGTTGCGACAAACCAGTACTCGCGAATTAGCCCTGTTTTTAGTGCTATTCCTGGTTGGCGTTGCCGTCCTGCCCTTCAGCGTGTACCTCGTTGGACATTCAGTGTTCGGTGAGTACGGCGGCTCGGGCTTTTCGGCCTTTTTCGCGGACTTACATGCCAGTTTGCGCGGCGGCGACCTGGCAATCTGGTTCTTGGTCCTCTCGCCGTATGTAGGTTGGCAGACGTTGCGCCTCACCTATCACGCTTTTCGCGGACTCGGTCAAAGCCAGTAACCCCGGCACGAGAGCCGCAGCACGACTCTGGACTGTGACCTTCCTCACGCTATTTCTTTCAATTACAGTCAACATGACTCAATTGGTAGAATTTATGTTAAGGATAACTCATCATTCGCATACTGCCCGTTTAGCATTAACGGGTCCGCTCAGCATCTGAATTTTCACCCTCTATAAATGCAAACAGCGAAGCCCCAATGAATCGTTTTGTCAAAATTCTCGTCGACCGTTTTGGATCGGACAAACCAGCCGCGCCGAAAAAAACCCTGTGGCAGACTGCCGCGTACCAAAAAGCGCGTCTAAATGCCCACAAGCAAAAAGCCACCAAGCAACCGCCCCCCAAACGACCGCCGCTCGAAAAACCAGCCGCTACGCCGGAGGCGAACTACTCAAGCGACATTGGTGGGCGAATAGCCGACGGTGGCCCCGGAAAAAACGTGTTGATAAGAGATACGCGCGTCCGCGAAGATACCGATACGTATGAGACGCTCACGATCGTAGATGACAATTTGCTGGGGCAGATTGAAGAGGACGGAATCGATCCATACAACACCGGTCGCTTTGACCGTTCCAAACCGTGGGATTCCGCGCGCTCCCGCAAATAGGATTTTTTCAGAATCCTCTCATCAGTTATTTCAGGGTTACGCCAGGAGCAGAGTGCTGGAAGTTGAAGGCGCGCTAGCGAAATCAACTTCAATCCGCCGGCAATCCAATTTATCGAGCAAGGGGACGGTACCGGTGCGCCTTTAGTGAAATAACTAAGTCAGATATTGCTTAGGGTAATTGACCCCATTTTGGCCCACAGTTAGGCTGCACTCCACTGTTTTGGACCACAAGTATAGGTTTGTAGCATGGGCTTGAGATTTTCAATCGATCTAGACGACGACGATTTGCGGCATTTTCGCCTCATCATGCGAGATGCTCGCAAAGCCTCTGCCCGCCTTGCACCAGATGATATCGTCGCCGCGGCTGAGGCGCTCCTAACGACGGTCGATCGACGCAAGATATCGCCGTTTATCTCCGAGCGTTTAACCAAACTCGAAATTGATGCCTACACTGATTTTTGCGACTTCCGGCGAACACACGTCAAATCCAAGGGGATCAAGAATAAGACCACGGATCTTACGCGCGACTCCTGGTTAGACGGCCGGCGGACCGAACTTCAAGCGCGGATGCGACGCCGCCGTGACGTAGGGTCCGCAAACCAGAAACCGGGCAAAATTCTATAGAAAATGAGCTTAAGGCCAATAATATACGCCTACGGCCACCAAACAGCCCCACATCAGCCCTTGTAGTGGCCATCGAGCGCGTTGGGATTTGAGCATTGCGTAGAAACTCACAGCCGAAATTGCGGTCATAAGAGTAAATAGGGCAAGACTCGTTAATAACGCTGGAAATTCGTGATCAAGACGCGGGTAGTCATCCCCCAGAAACCAGAAAATGATGAGGACTGCCGCAAGACTAAACGCGATTGAGAAACTCGTACCCAGCAAGATTCCCGTGATGACTGTAAGTGGCCCCATGTGGTGCATTCTACGCAAGGACCGGGCTTTGCTGATCATTAGAAGTAAGAATTGCCAAATTCGCCCTTGATTGAAGGGCTTATGCCAACTAGCCTAGGCTATTGAGTACTGGCTGCGTGACTGAACGCGACCATGGAGAGAAATTTGAAGAATCATCTGATTGGCCCCAAGGGACGAATTATTGCCGCCATGCTGGCACTCGCTACCTTTACCGTAGCGACGCCGATCGTTGCTGACACGGCAACGGGCGACCTTGCTCCGGTTCCTCGCCATGAAAAAATTGGCCAATTGGTAACAGAGTTCATTCAAAAATCTCATTACCGACATGCCGAGGTTGACGACGATCTCTCATCGCAAGTCTTGGATCGCTACATTGAGGCGTTGGACAACAATCGCATGTACTTCCTCGCGTCCGATATCGCTGCTTTTGAGCAATACCGATATCTGTTAGACGACATGGTCCGGTCAGAACCGCTCAACCCAGTGTTCGAAATGTTTGATCTATATCGCACTCGCGTGCGGGAAAGATTGGAATTTGCGCGGACGCAACTGGAAACCGAACCCGACTACACAGTGGACGAAAGCTACCTCTTTGACCGTGAAGAAGTGGAATGGGCCGAGTCGACAGATGACCTCGATGAATTGTGGCGCAAGAGAGTTAAAAACGATGCATTAAGCCTGGCACTTGCCGACAAAGAGTGGGCAGATACTCAGGAAGTACTCGAAAAACGTTACGGTCGATTCGCAAAGCGCATGGATCAAATCAAAGCTGATGACGTGTTC
>JABIUH010000432.1 GCA_018701055.1 Woeseia sp.
CGAAACTGACACCCCGTGAATGGTTGATGTAACTCTGTTCCGCAGCGATGAACATCTCTTCGACGTTCTTTGCCGTGTAGGGCACCGTGGCTAGATTCGGGCAGCTAATGCTGGCGCAGTTAACCGCGTAATGGAGTCGATGGTCACGCCAGATCGGCCGGAGAATTCGGTGTTCAATATCATCCAGGCTTAGCGACTCCCCGGCAATTTCGATGAGCTTGTCGCTCCATGGACCGGACGAGAAAAATCCGTCTCCCATATCGAGAATACTGTCCTCATTGGGATTTCTTAGAACCACCTCAACGGTCAATGCATTGTAAAGGTTGACCCAGTAGGCCAATTGCTCAGTTTTGCGTAGCTGTCTCGGGTCGCCGTCTGTCAGTCGTTTTATGTACGCCTGCAGAGCAATGCGATCTCTGGAGGCAACGTCCGCATAGGCAACAAAGTTTATGCCACTCTCATGCGCCTGCACGTAGCGTCCGAGAAACTCGCCCCAGGCGCCGTGGTCGATCGTCGTGTCGATTGACTCATCGCTCACAGACCAGATCGACCAGACCTCCGGTTCGGATTCAGCATATGCGCCCGGTGCGACCAGAACGAAGAAGCAGAGGGTCATACAGAATCTTGACATCAAAGTGTTTTCTCTTCGCAGGGTTGTACGTAATTAGACCGGATGCAGCGGGAAGAAATTACAGATTCACATCAGCGCTTGTGATACCAGCGCGCAAGGCGAGAGGGCGATGCTCCCAGCGTGAACGCCAGAGAATAAAGGCGATTCTTTAGGGTATGCAGAATAAAGCTCTTTTTCTCCCAACGTCTTGCGTTAACGCCAACTGACAGTGGCAGCAGATGAAATCGATCACTGCGCATCAATTGCCGCACCAGACGAAATTCGTCGAATAATGGGAGCGGTTCGTGTCCTCCTGCTCGTTCGTACTCTGCGGCGGTAACAAATAGCGCCTGATCGCCATACGGTATTCCCCCGAATTTGCATCGCTGTGCGACGGAGTATTCGATAAATCGCTTACGCAACGACCGGGGTCCAAGTAGGCGGAACCGAAAATATCCGCCAATGTTTCCAGAAGAAAAAGCCTGCATGATCGCCCTGACGGCATAGTCTGAAATTTCCGAATCGGCATGCAGAAACCAAAAATTCGGCGCGCTGGCCAGTTCTGCACCCTTACGCAAGCGTACGCCGCGCGGCTCATTCAGAATGACACACTGAGCGCCGTTGCTGGCGCACAAACTTGTAACCTCGTCATGTCGATCTGAATCGCTGACCACGATTACCTCAACGCCACCTTCTGCCGAAAACTGCGGCAACAGTCGTGCCAATGGCCCCGCATCGTCGCGACATGGAATGATTACGCTTAAGTGCGGCACCTCCGTCACGCGGGAATTGATGTGTGGATTTCTTCGAGCAACACGGTGTTTAGCGCCTGTCGGGCAGGCCGCATGTCGCCGTCGAGGTGTTCGAGCAGCCTGAGTGCATCACGCTCTTCGTCTATATCGAAGCCACCATCCAATCTGTGCACACTCCGTCCACTGGCGACGCAACTATTCGCCAGTGCGTTGCCGAGTTCGCTGGTGCTCCACGGGAGCTCGTCGAGTATCGACCAACCGCTGCGACTTGCCATCAGGGTAACGCCACCGTCAGCGCCGTCTGCCAGAATGACATCAACATTTTTTAGTGCATGCATTACAGCTTCATAGTGTGTGTTATTTAGCAACGGCGCGTCGCATCCCATATAGATTATCTGTGTCGCGCCCAACCCACGCAAACTGGAATCGACTGCCGCAATTCTCGAGCCAAGGTTGCCTCCTGTTTGTGCAACTATGCGAGTATACCTGCCCCCAAAAACCGACCGGTCCGAGAGCGCTTTCGCCCAGGCGGTTTCTTCATCTGATGCGGGGGAGATTACAAATGTGCCCTCCCACCGGGCAGCATCCTCCAGTGCGCAATCCACCAGGGCGTGCGCTATTCGCAGGGCAGGTCGTTCACCAATACTGGCTGCCAGGCGTTGCTTTCCGTAACCGAGTCGCGGCTCTTTGCAAAACAGTACCAAGACCGGGCTTGAAGGATCCATAGGTTCTAGAGCTTGAGTAACAGCCGCACAATTTTACGTGTACGCGGCGAAAACAACCGATCGGTAAAGTACGAACCTGCCGCGCGTTTCGAAATTTCAGACAAAGTTGGGTAGGGTGAAATGATTCCGGTCATGTCAGCCATCGTGTAACCCTTCGCAACAGCAATTTGCCAGGGTTGAATGATTTCGCCCGCGCCGGTGCCGGCGATTCCGGCTCCGAGAATTTTGCCGCGCTTGCCAGCAACAACTTTTATCAAACCTGAGGTGATTCGTTCAGCCCGTGCGCGATCGTTCTCCGCATATTCCCACTGCACAACTTTGACTGCGTCGCCGTATCGTTCTTTCGCCTGAGCTTCCGTTAGTCCAACCTGAGATAACTCCGGATCGGTATAAGTCACCCACGGAATTGCAGAGTAATTTGCCTTGGTCGGTAACTTGAAAAGAATGTTGCGAATGACGATGCCGGCGTCGTAACCCGCTAAATGGGTAAACATTAATCCGCCTTTGGCATCACCAATAGCAAATACGCGCTTGTTCGTTGTGCGTAATCTTGAGTCGACCTCGACTCCGGAACGCGAGTATTGAATGCCCGCTTCATCAAGTCCCAGGTCGGCGACGCCCGGAGCACGTCCGGTTGCCATGAGTAGATGACTGCCGCGAATTTCCTCCCCATCCTGCAAAGTGACGCGTACATCACCGGTCTTGCCTGAAACACTCGCAATGTTGACCTCTTCGCGTATAGAAACCCCCTCGTCGAGGAGAGACTTTACGACAATGGCCGCCAGGTCGGGGTCATCATTCGGCAGTGCGCGCATGCGCTCAAGGATCGTTACCTTCGCACCCAAGCGGTGATGTGCCTGAGCCATTTCTATGCCGATCGGCCCGCCGCCAACAATAATGAGGTGGTCAGGGCACGCAGAGTTCTCGAACAATGTCTCGTTGGTCAGATAGTCAGTCTCATCGATGCCTGGAATGGGCGGGACGGTCGCTCGGCTTCCGGTTGCAATTACAAATCGTTTTGCCCTAATTCGCTGCTCACCAACGGCAACCTCGTTGCGGCTCGTAAACCGGGCGGCGCCTTTAATGACGTTTACGCCGAGGCTCTCAAATCTCTCTACGCTGTCATGTGGCTCAATTCCCTGAATAACTTCGCGTACATGCGCCATGGCAGCGGCGAAATCGATGTCGGGTGTGGCTGGCTTAATTCCAAATGGGCCCGACGTTCGGAATGCCTGGGCATGTTTGCCCGCGGCTAGTAGCGCTTTTGACGGAACGCAGCCCGTATTGAGGCAGTCACCGCCCATTTTATCCTTCTCTATAAGAACGACCTCCGCACCCATCTGAACGGCACCGGCCGCTACCGAAAGACCGCCGGAGCCCGCGCCAATTACGCAGATATCAGTCGTTATCGGTGCGTTCATGATGGTTCCTTGTCGTCAGCATTGAGGGCACTCTTGAATATGATCGGTAACAGCGACAGGGCTGCAAGACCAATCATGGGAAGAATGACGGCCGGTTGAAGCAACACCCCAATGCCTATATCAGACGACTCGGTGATCGAACTGAACCCCGCACCAACGGAGGCAAACACGAGTGTGCCAGGCATGATTCCGAAAAAAGTGGCGAATATATAGACCTGAGTCGGCACGCGGAAAGCCGCGGCCGCCAGATTGACTAGCCAAAACGGGAATAGCGGCACGAGCCGAAGTACGAACAGATAGCTAAGAGCATTCTTTGTGAAGCCAGCTTCGAGTTTCGCGACGGTATCGCCGCCGCGCTTCGCCAACAAATCTCCGGCCGCGGAACGGCCAGCGAGAAATATGATTGTCGCGCCGATGGTAGCGCCGATGACTACAGAGATGCCCCCGTACAGCGTGCCCAATATGAATCCGGCCAGCAGTGTCATGATGGCGGCTCCGGGAAAACTGATGGCCGTTACAGCTGCGTAAACGACGATTATTCCAAGCATGGTTTTAAGGAGGTTCGCGTCCGCGTAGTTCTTAATAGTCTCCTGATTAGCTGCTAAGCTATCAAGCGTAAAATATCGTTGGAGTCCGAAGCCGAAAAACGCTGCCAGCGCAGCGACGATTACGCCAATTGGCAGGAATCGTTTCCAGGCTGGAACGGGCGGGGTAGTGGCGTCGGTCATTCGTTATCCTGTTACTACAGAATATTCTGCAGTGTCCGGCAATTGTTATGAGACATGACCTGTTTCGGTCGGCGTATATTACATGACCTCAATGCATCTACTCCGTTCGACAGATGCCTGGATTGTGATTTGGCCGCACAATTAGTAATGCGTGGCTGGATTCTACAACCGAATGGGTACCATTCGGTTGTAGAATCTCCTCAACCACAGCAAAATAACGACTCTCAGTAAATACAAACTGACCAATGATGATGGAGATCAAGCCGAATGTTGCAGGCGAAAGGCGTTGCGATAAAGAGCCATGGATTTCGCTACCAGATGTATATGACTTTACCCCGTTGCATTGTGACAGCCGCGTAGAAATCTGGGCGGCTGACTGTGTCTGATTGGTTGCAGATTAACGAGCCGCAAATTCGTCTTGCGATTTTTTTGTCGATCTTCGCTACGCTTATCGTATTTCAGCGGGCGCGACCGCGACGCACCGTGCTCGGCGGTTGGCGCCGCGTCATAGCTAACTTGTCACTTATCATTATCAACACACTGATTTTACGCGTGGCGTTTCCGCTGCTAGCGATCGATCTTGCCCTTCGGCTGGAGCAAAGTGGAGGCGGGCTTCTCGGCATTTTGCCGTACTGGGTCGAAGTGGCGGTCGGTGTCATCCTGCTCGACTGCGCAATTTACTGGCAGCATCGCCTGGTGCACAAGGTTCCGCTACTGTGGCGCCTGCACCGCGTGCATCACGCCGATGTCGGTTTCGACGTCACTACTGCCGTACGCTTTCACCCCTTCGAGATCGCGGTATCGATGGCAATCAAACTCGCACTCGTTGTCCTCTTGGGGGTACCTGCGCTCGCCGTGCTGATCTTTGAAATAC
>JABIUH010000443.1 GCA_018701055.1 Woeseia sp.
GGGTGCCGATGCCGACCTCGTCTCCGCTCACGTGTCAACACGAGCAAGAACAACAACATCGTGACCTGCAACCGGCAACTTCATCATCAACCACCACAAATGCGCATGCAACGCACTTCAAACGGCACTCAGAATCTGGCTGCGTGATGGTGAATTTGCCGACAGCTGGCACCGATTATCACGTGCCGTTTGGCGGTCGAAAGTCTTCAAGTTACGGGCCTCGGGAAATGGGTCGGTATGCGCAAGAGTTTTACACGATTGTTAAGACTGCCTATCAGAGTGCCTGACGATGTTTGACACTCAACTAAAAGGAAAAGCGTTCGATCGCTAGTTTAAAATGGAAGAAGTATTGGACATTGAGAAATCCTTCATCATCGACGGCTTACAGTATGTCAACTGGACGCCCGAACTTTTGCGAGAGGCTATTCGCGGTGGTGTAAATGCAATCCACGTCACCATTGCTTATTGGGAGAATACGCAGGAAGCGTTGGTCAATATCGAAACCTGGTCACAACGATTCTTGGAGTGGGGAGAATTGGTAGTGCCTGTACGGGTGGCGGCGGATATTCTTGCTGCTCAGCAAGCAGGCAAGATTGGAATTATTCTGGGGTTTCAGAACTCATCGCCGATCGAGGATGATTTACGCAAAGTCGAAATGATGCATGAACGTGGTGTGCGAATCATGCAGCTGAGCTACAACAATCAAAGTTTGCAGGCCACCGGCTGCTACGAAAAATCAGATAGTGGCATTACACGCTATGGCCGAGAGGTCATAAAGGAAATGAATCGCGTAGGCATGGTCATCGATATGTCGCACAGCGCCGAAGAATCGACAGTGCAGGCGATCGAATTTTCGCAGCGACCGATTGCGATCACGCACGCAAACCCAAGCTCATTTCATGAAGCCTTGCGAAATAAGTCGGACCGTGTGCTGCGGGCATTAAGTGAATCGGGTGGCATGTTGGGGGCTAGTTTGTATCCCTTTCATCTTCACAATGGATCAGACTGTTCGCTGGAAGATTTCTGCAATATGATCTACGAAACTGCTAATTTGATGGGTATCGACCAGATCGGGATTGGTTCTGATCTATGTTTGAACTGGGATTACAGAACGCTGGAATGGATGCGCAGTGGCAAGTGGGCAATGACGCCAGATTTTGGTGAAGGATCAGCCAGCGATCGAGATTGGCCAAAGCAGCCTGACTGGTTTAGCAGTAATCTCGACTTTCGAAATGTTATTGTTGGTTTGTTACAGGCAGGATTCAATCAGACCGAAGTCGATAAGATTATGGGGGAGAATTGGCTAAATTTCTTCGAGCACGCGTTTCGGCCTCAAAGTGACCTCGACATCGCTTCCTCAGCCATGTCTGAAAGCTGTGGCTAGTGATCCGGCCACGCCGGATACCGACCTAATACAGCTGAATACGGCTTCTCTGCGGCTGCGCCCGCCAGAAGTTGTCATGGACCTGGAGCGTCTCGGGCGCTTCTATCCCTACCGTCTCAGTTTCATGCGGATGCTTGTTCGCCGCATGATGACCGCAGACTGGCAGATCAAACGAACGATGTTCGATCTGGACGATGATGGCTACGGTGAAGCTGTCTACGAGTTAACCGCATCTGACGTGAAGTTTAGCTTTGTTGTCTTCTCTCGTTTTCTCGACCCGTCCCGTCGTAGTGACCGCGTCATTGCCGAGGAATGGGATATGACCGCTGTGTTTTGCGCAGGCACAGTCGATAGAGATCGAATCGACGCTTTAAAGTGCACTGTGCCGCTCCAGGAGCGCGGGCGATTTGATTCGGCGTGCCTCGTCTTAACGAGAGCAAACAAAAGCGTTAGAAATTTCGAGCACGTCGTCGAGTCGCTCGCATCGGGCGAACAACCGTCACTATCCAAGTTGGCCGGCGTCGGATATTTATATAGAACGACGGCGGTGTATGGATCCGGAAAATTCGGCATGGCCGATTGGGAGAAAGTACGAACTCATTATCCTCAATTCGCGCGACCCTTCTCTGCCGAAATGTTTACCTGCTTTATGATTCGGCAATTCAGCCTAGATCAGGCGGAGTATCTGGCTGAGCGTCGTTCGCCGGATAACGCAGTGCCTTTGAATAACGCGATCAAGCGCTACATGGGCATTGGCAATGCGACCGGCTTGGGAATGGCGCCCTACCTGATCAATCACCCCTTACTTATTGACCGTTGGATTGAGGTGCGAGAGATTGCGCTTGCCAGAGTCTTGGACTTAAGCCAGCCGACTGACGAAAAGTTTGTGCGACTGTCAGCGCTCATGCAAAAAGCGATACAGCACTTAAGTGAGATCTCGACCGACAATCAGGCACAGAACAAGATCAACGAAACAACGATGCAAGAAGCGGTCCGATTGCACCGATGGCTGGAGGAGATGCGGGCTTCTCTCAATAGCTGGCGGCAGTTTGTCGACTACTTCAGTTGCAACACCAGTATTGAGACACAAGAGTTAATGAATACGTTGCTAATTGAAATTTGTCCGGAATATCTTGATGACCTGGAGGATTCAATGTGCGTAAGCGAACGCTACGAAATGGATCCCACCATGCCGGCGAAGCAACTTCGTGAAATTATTGAATCAAAGTATGCGTGGGCACTGGCGATGGACTTTGGTTCTGAGGGTGCCAAGGGTGTTTTCTGGTATCGATCCGAAGAAAAAATGGAGCCTCGTCTTGGCGTGCGCGATACGGACGCTGGAGCAGAGCGAGAATTGATGGTCGGTATCGCGCATTCAGTGCGGCAGTGTTACGACGCGCTATGTGTGGCTTTGATTAATAACGATGGCTCGTCTGTAGCAGAGTTCGTTATCGAGCATCCGA
>JABIUH010000189.1 GCA_018701055.1 Woeseia sp.
CAATGAAAACGAGTTTGCCACTGAGATCGCGCCTCAGACGGTCCTTCGGCCTATGCAGGCGAAAACCATCGTCAGCCACAATAGCTCATCCAATATTCCGTTTGATCGCTCAATAAACCCCTATCTCGGGTGCGAACATGGCTGCGTTTATTGTTATGCGCGCCCGAGTCACAGCTATCTGGATCTGTCGCCGGGCCTCGATTTCGAAACCCATATCTTCTATAAGCCGAATGCCACCTCAAGACTCGTCGCCGAATGGCAAAAGCCCGGTTATCAATGCCAACCAATTACCATCGGCGCCAATACGGATCCTTATCAGCCTGCTGAGAAAAAACTCGAAATCACAAGAAATTTGTTGAAATTATTTCTGCGCCACGAGCATCCGGTCAGCCTTATTACCAAGGGCGGATTAATGGCTCGGGACCTCGACATTTTGGCGAAATTAGCTGATAAACGCCTGGTATCGGTTGCGGTGAGCATTCCAACCATGAATGCGGACCTCAAGCGAATACTTGAGCCGAGAGTGCCGGCGGCAAACGTCAGGTTTAAACTGATTGAGAAGCTGACCGCGATTGACGTGCCGGTAAGCCTACTGCTGGCACCCGTGATTCCGGCCATTAATGATGCCGAAATTGAGACTATATTGGGTCGAGCAGCAGCTGGTGGAACCCAGAATGCGAGCTGGATATTGCTGCGCCTACCGTACGAGCTCAAACAGATTTTCGCTGACTGGCTTGCCACTCACATGCCCGATCGAGCCACACATGTGATGAGCCTGTTACGGCAGGCCGGCGGCGGCCGAGACTACGATCCGCGCTTTGGTAAACGTCAGCGCGGCAGTGGTCCGTATGCCGATATGATTGGTAGACGCTTCACGACAGCCTGCGAAAAACTTGGCCTAAGGTCGGGTCGCCGGAAAGAAACACTCGACTGCAGCCGATTTCGGCCTCCCGGGCAGCAGCAAATGACTCTCGGGTTCGACTGATCCTGTATAATTGCCAGCACTGATTTTCGGCCTACGCCAAGATCATTTAGAACAAGAACTATTAGATCGTGCGGCAGTCCTAACGAGAGGTTCAGGCAAAAAGCAAAATCATGATGAAGTTGAAAATCCTCGGATCCTCAAGAATCTCACTGGCGGTGGTAGCGGCAATCGCTCAACTGCTGTCCAGCCAAGCCTATGCGCAGTCAGCTGAGGATGATGAATCCCTCGTTGTGCCTATCGAACTCGATAATCGCCTTCCAGAGCACGATGGCGTCGCCCCGGAAGACGAGTTTGAGGACCTAATATTCGATGCAGATACGGGAAGCTACCGACTGGTAGAAGACGACTCCGGTGACGACTGGGCGGAGCCGTCGTCGCAAAGCGAACAAGATAGTGCAGAACTCAAACGCCTCTTCGAACTCTATCGCGATGCGCTGACCAACAAGAACTACGTAGAAGCCGATACGTTGGCAAAACGTGTAGTTGAATTATCCATCAAGCTCAACGGACTGGACAGCCACGACTCGGCCAGAGCAATAACCAATCTTGGAATCGCGCAACACAACAACAAAGACTATGAAGTAGCGCAGCTGAACTTTACGGCCTCGATAAACATTATTGAACGTATCGACGATCGCCTCAGTATCGCTTTGGTAAATCCATTGCAAGGTCTTGCCGCTACACAAGCCGCAACGGGCAGACCCGATCTGGCCACTCGATCGTACCAACGGGCCGTACATGTAAGCCATGTCAATGACGGCCCGCATAACGCCGGCCAAGTCGATTCGTTGGAATCGATGGCCGAGCTCTATATTTCGATGGGCGAGATTAAAGACGCATCGAGTATTCTGCAGAATATATTCTCAATTCAGTCACGCAACATTGATCCCACCAGCCTCGACATAATTCCCGCGATGGAAAAGAGAGCGGAATGGCAGCATCGCTTGCAGTTCTACGATAATGAGCGCGCAACCTGGCGACGACTCATCCAAATTCTCGAAAAACACCATGGAAAAAAGAGTCTGGAATTAGTTGAGCCACTAAAGAAGCTTGGTCGTTCGTACCTATTTGTCAGCCCAGCCGTGTACGACTTGCAAACTGATGTCTCAACGGCCTCCGGAGAAACTTACTTAAGGCGCGCGAACAGAATCGCCGACGAAAATCCAGACTCAAATTGGGAAATCGTCGAAGACACATTGCTGTCACTTGGCGACTACTACATTTTGTCGGGTCGTCCGAGCCGGGCAGCCAAAGTTTACCTCGATGCCTGGGCCGTTTTGTCGGATGGTGAAGAGGAAGATCGATTGGTTATTCGCAAAGATCATCTAGAAGAACCTCACATTCTGCAAAGGGTCTATCCAGCACGCTATTACAACAGTTTACGAGAAGACGACGGCAATCAACCGCCTGGCAACTTCGAGACTGGCTCTATTGTATTTGGCTATTCGGTCGCCGCGAACGGTCGCATCGATAATTTGATACACCTGGAAACACGACCAGCCGAGATTGAGAATTTCACGCAGCCGGTCGCGCGCAGTCTTAGACGTCTGATCTACCGCCCTCGCTTGGAAGACGGCAGGCCCGTCTCAACCCATGAGTTTGTTTACACTCACGAGTTTTTCTATCGCCCATCTGATATCAAAGAGAAAGTGGAAGCCCTCGAACCTGCCGCTGACGAAGACGATGAAAAAGGCGGTGAAACTAGCACTCCGATACCGAATAAATCGATAGAGGGATCAACTACGGAACAACCGGAATCAACAAACGAAGAGGTCACATAACGACCCGCTCCGACAGTGATTTGGATTGATTTATAGCGACCGTCAATTCCGAATCTCACAACGGAATGTAATGAGTAAACAACGGATAAGAATTACAAAACCGGTTGGGCAAACCCTCAAAACGATTGCGTGCCTGCTCGTTTTTCAAAGCACTGCAGAAGCTGCTTGTGATAAAGGCTGGCTATTCCTGGACATAACGCGTGACGGCGACGTCCGTGAATTGCACGCTCGAAACACGAATGACTATCCCATCACCTACTCAATTCGAGTTCGCACAAACGATGAGCGCCAACAACGACCGCAGACATTTACGGGTTCGCTGCCAGGAAAATCATCTGAGCGACTCATAGGCTTACCAAGCACGATTGAGCATGCAGATGAGTTTTCGACATCTTGCCGATGGACGGTCGGTCGCAACGATGCAACGCACGACGACGATCACGTTTATCTGCTTCCATATGCGGGAGGTTCGAGTTTCCGGGTCCTGCAGGGTTTCGGATCGCGGCTGAGCCACCGCGGCGGCGAGCAATATGCAGTCGACTTCAATATGTCCAGTGGCACTCCCGTACACGCCGCTCGCAGCGGTGTAGTAGCCAGAATCGAGGAGTCCAACGATAAAGGTTGCTGGGAGGACGGTTGCGGCGCATTCGCCAATTTCATCGTCGTACTACACGACGACGGTACAACCGGCGAGTATTATCATCTACAACAAAACGGCGCATTGGTTGCTGCAGGCGATAGGATTGTCGCGGGACAGAAAATTGGCCTATCGGGTAACACTGGCCATACAACGATGCCGCACCTGCATTTCGCCGTCTATATGGCTACCAATAGAGCGCGCTCGCAATCTGTACCTATAAGTTTTCTTAGCGAAGATGGAGTAGTCTACGAACCGCGTCGCGGTCGTCGATATTTGGCCGTTGAACATCAATCAGCAGGTGCAGGAGACTAAGGTGACGGACAGCAACGATATTCATTTCGTCAACAATCATACGATCAAACCGCCGTTTCCGGATGGCCTTAAACAGGCGATTTTCGGTATGGGTTGTTTCTGGGGTGTCGAGAGGCGCTTCTGGGAGACGCCCGGCGTCTACAGCACCGCTGTCGGATACGCTGGCGGACACACAGCCGAAACCACTTACAAAGACGTGTGTAGCGGCGGCACCGGGCATGCGGAAGTTGTTCTAGTCGTTTTCGATCCGGACCAAGTAAGTTATAGCGAACTGCTGCAGATTTTCTGGGAAAGCCACAATCCCACGCAGGGTGATCGTCAGGGTAACGACAAAGGAACTCAATACCGGTCGACAATTTACACGACGTCCGAGACGCAAAATATGGCCGCCAACGAATCAAAACTGACGTACCAGATTGACCTGACTGAAGCCGAGCACGGCGCAATCACAACCGAAATCACCGCACTCGATCGCTTTCTATACGCAGAAGATGATCATCAGCAATATTTGGCAAAAAACCCGAACGGCTATTGCGGACTTAGTGGAACGGGCGTGACTTGTTCCGTTGGCATAGCGCTTGCCTAGGAATTCACGATTGCAGGTAGTTTAATAATTATCTAATTCACGGCACCTGAGCTACCCGATATTAAGCTCTATCTCGAGCAGCGCATCGGCAAACGCATCGGCATTGGGCTGGGTGACGATTACTGGATGATTTTGCACCTTATGATCGCGGGCCGACTGCATTGGCGTAAGGACAAAGTTCGTGTCGGTGGTAAACAACAGCTCGCCGCGTTCGACGTCTCATCCGGATCACTTTTGCTAACAGAAGAAGGCATGGACCAATCCACGCACCTTTCGTGGTATTGGCAACGCCTATTCAGATGAAAAATTGCACGCTGCACGATTGTCACTCGTTCAACTGGCGAAGCGCCTCGACATTGATTCACGACGACGTTTGCATGTCGCCGTGCAAAAGACGCTGACCCGATGGCGCGACCTGTTACGAGAGGAATCCGGGGCTGATTCTCCAGAGAAAGTTACTGCGTTTCCGCCACAGATGGCCGTACACGGTAAGTAAGGCAGACCATGCCCTGAATACGCTGCGCCTGTCGCGCGCATTCGCTTCAAAAGCAATGAAACAAACTATTGTCCCGGCTGCCAGACCAAGGGCCGCATCCTGTCTGATCGCTCCTTGTCTGGACTGTTAAAAGACGACTGGCCAGGTACCTTGTAGTATTCTGCTCCCCCAACACCTATCGAGACAAAGCATTGGCTATCAGAAAAAAAGGGCAAAAACTGAGAAGGCCCAGCCGTAAAAAAGCTGAAGAAGCGGTCGAAACGTTACTCCTGTGGGCAGGCGAAGATCCGCGTCGAGAAGGACTAATCGATACTCCGAAGCGCGTCGCAACAGCCTATGAAGATTGGTTCAGCGGCTATGGTGACGACCCTGTGTCCGCGCTGCAGAGAACATTTGAAGAAGTCGAAGGATATGACGAGATGATTGTGCTTCGAAATATCTCGTTTGAGTCCCATTGCGAGCACCACATGGCACCGATCATCGGCGTGGCACACGTAGGCTACCTACCCAGCAACAAGGTTGTCGGCATTAGCAAACTTGCGCGCGTCGTAGAAACTTTTGCGCGACGTTTCCAGGTGCAGGAAAAAATGACCGCGCAGATCGCCCACTGCATAATAGATGTACTAAAGCCAAGAGGAGTTGGCGTCGTTATTGAGGCTGTTCACCAGTGCATGACAACTCGCGGCATTCACAAATCTGGCGTGTCTATGGTGACCAGCCAGATGCTAGGAGCGTTCAGAAAGGACGCTCGCACTCGTGATGAGTTTTTGCGCATGATCAAGAAAGACTAATCCGGGATCATTTGTGTTTGTCGCAGGATCTAAGTTGCGATTGATATCGGCATCACTCGCCAGCCTGCTCCTTTATCTTCTATTCTGGCCAGTCCCGATAGCGCCGGTGGCCTGGGACGCGCCACAAAATTTGGGCCTTTTTGATCCCTACACGCCAAACGATCGTTTGCGCCGCATGCGTTTGTTCGACCTGCGAAACCATAACGGACCGGAAGACATCGTCGCTGGACCCAACGGACAAATTTACACTGCAACGAGCGATGGTAACGTTATTCAACTGAACCCCAGTGGGGGCGACATTAAGGTATTCGCCCATGTCGGCGGTCGGCCTTTAGGGTTGGAATTTAATGCCGCTGGCGAACTAATCATCGCGAATGCGTACGTCGGTCTGCAAATTGTAAGACAAGATGGCAGTGTGGAAATGCTCGTCGACGAATTTGAGGGCGAGAAAATACAGTATGCGGATGATGTCGCGGTCGCCGACGACGGCATGATCTACTTCTCTGATGCAAGCTCGAAACACGGCGCAAAAGAAACCGGCGGGAGCTACGAATCGAGTCTCGTGATATCTTAGAGCACGGCGGGCATGGCAGAGTGTTTCGATTCGATCCCGCGAAGAATGAGATAACCCTTGTTCTGGCGGGGCTGAATTTCGCAAATGGCG
>JABIUH010000059.1 GCA_018701055.1 Woeseia sp.
ATGGCCGAGGACTATCATCAGGATTACTACAAAAAGAACCCGATTCGATACGGGTACTATCGTAACGGTTGTGGCCGGGATCAGCAGCTAAAGGATTTGTGGGGCGATTTGACACATAAGTAGGCCAGTTTTCTACGACCACGTGCTCACAATAAGCAAGCAGCCCTACATGACCGCTATATACTCAGGCTGTGTGAAAACTCAGATTTCAGTTGCTTCATTTTTAACACCCTCTTCTCTATAGTTAGAGATTAGGTGTTGCGTCGACCGATTGAAATCGCAGCAATTAGCTGCCGTTTAATATAAAAGTCTCGGCGTATTTTAGGGGATAAGAATTGAAGAAAATCGATCTTGGTCAAACGCTGCAGCTACTCGGAAATGTGGGCGTTATCGTCGGTATCTTTCTTCTCGTATATGAGCTCAATCAGAATCGGGACTTGATGCAAGCGCAGACACGTCATGAGTTGAGTCAGGGCTTGGTCGAACTCTTGATAGCAAATAACAGTGATTCGGAGCTTATGAGCATCCGTCTACGCGGAAACAGAGGGGAGGACCTCACTGAATTAGAATTCGAAAGATTTCAGATGGCGGCGAGTATCGAAATGAGGTATCACGAAGATGTTCACTATCAGTATCGCAATGGTCTTTACGATGAAACCGAGTTTAACGCCCAACGGGAGATGTGGAAAAATATTTATGCCGCTATAGGAAGAAAGGTTGTATTTTGCACATCACGCAGTGGATACTCGCCCGAATTTGTAAAAGAGATCGAAGGCTTGCTAGGGAATTCTGCATGCGAGTCTATAGACGAACAGTAGTTTTTAGGGGTTTAGCCAATGTGTTGCATTGACCGACTAGCGAACCTCATCATTTTATCGTCTCGCTAAAGCAAATGGATTGAATCGCTGTTCGACGTTTCCGATGCTTTCAGACCCTGAAATTCATGTTTCGATCAGTGAAACATATGCCTTATACTACTTATACTCGCCGGGGACAGGTCTGTAGTCTGCCTTGCCCATCCCGATATAACTACAGTTAGCCGTAGGAGAATATTTAGTATGAAAATTATCATTCGTGTGCTCGCCATAGCGTCGTTGTTCTGCTTCGCCGCCTTGTCCCACGCTCAGGACCGCGTCGTGCCCATCGAGACGACAGAGCTCTCAATGGCGGATGCGCTCACTGCTGCAAGCGCTGCGATAGCAAGCTGTGAAGCGGACGGCCATCGTGTTGTCGCTATCGTCTTGAATACGGAAGGCAATATCCAAGTCTTCCTACGCGGCGACGGCAGTACGTCGTACGCGATCGATAGCGCCCGAATGAAAGCCTATACGCTTGCCAATCTAGGGCCGATTCGCGATACCGCGACCTCCGGCGGGTTGGCGAGCAGCATCTTGAGCTCCGGGAACGCGAACCCACAGCTATCGAACATTCCCGGCATGCTGCTGGTCGGGGGTGCCGTCACGATAGTCAAAGACGGTAAGCGCGCTGGTGTGTTGGGCGTAGCGGGCGCCCCGGGCGGCCAGCTTGACGAAGATTGTGCGACCGACGGCATCAACGCCATTATATAACTCTGGCGATGAATGCGAGTAGCTCAGACCATGCAGGCTTGAGCTGCAGGAGTCTTCGTCATCGGGGGGAATTATGGTCGAGCTGTCGATTCTCAAACAACACGAGTGGCCAGGGAATATACGCGAATTGAAAAATGTTATTGAACGTGCGGTTATCTCGACTACCGGTAATCGTCTTAGGCTGGATCTTGCGCTACCAAACACTCCCACAGTAGAACAATCGTCATCTGAATCAACACCGGTGGTTCCTTCGGACTATCGGACCGTCTCGGAATTTAAGGAACTCGAGAAAGCGAATTTAATCGCCGCGCTGACACATGCTAACTGGAAGACCTGAGAACCCAATGGGGCTGCAGAAGTGCTGGAGATGAAACCTCCAACATTAGCGTACCAAATGAAGAGTTTTGGAATCACCCACCAAGGCAGCACGAAAAATTAAAGCCAAAACGCCCTGAATCACCGTCACCACGTGGGCGTTTTTTCGGTATTTTCTAGAACGTTGACTGCAGGCTGAAGAAGTAATCGGGGTTTCTCTTAATACTCTGGAAGTCGACTCGTTTGACAACCCCGTCGGCGATATTTCCTACATAAAACGTTTTATCCAGGTTGCGGCTATCACCATAAATACGATTCGTTTCAATCCGGGCTTTCATATTGGCACTGAAATTATATTCAGCAAAGATGGATACGTGTGAGCCAAAATCGGTAACCTCATACAAGGACACATCCTGGCGCTCACGACCGCTGCGCCGATGTGCGTTGAACCCATAGGCTACATTTGAATTCTCAATATCGTGGCGGAAATTAAAAATGATGAAATGGGGCGTTGTATTATGTATCGTGCGATTTTCGCCAGTAAACGGATCTGTCGTATCGGAACCTCGATACCTATACGAAATGGTCAGTACCGCAGATGGAAAACCGATAAAACCTAAACGGGTACTGAGGTCCAGATCGAACCCCAAGCGTTCCGCAGAGCCGATATTGCCAACACCAGAGTCAGCGTCTCCAATCAGGATTTTGTCGATATGGTCGGATATTCTTTCGTACACCAGCGTCATTTCCAGCGAGCCGCCATCGTCAGCGAAGCGTCTTTCGTAACCGATTGACGAGGTCCATGTTGTTTCTGGTTCCAAATCCGGGTTGCCAAAATTTATCAAGTCATCGGCAACGTTACGGCTGGCGACAAAATCGCTAAGGTCGAGTTGGCTGGCGGTACGCTCTACCAAGAAACGAAACTGATCGGTCTGGGTCCAGTCGTAACGTAATTCAACGCGCGGTTTCAAAAACTGGAAACTACGCGAGTTGGTTTCGCCGTCCCGGTTCTGAAAAATGGTAGAAAATTCTCCGGTGAGCGCGGATTGTAAACTAAGTTTATCGTTCAGAGACATGCTGTGGGTAACGAACAGCTCATAGCGGTCTTCCTCGACAATGGCATTCTCCAGCGGATCGCTATTGAACGAAAAGGATGCATCGAGCGTGTTAAAGGCGGCTTCCCCACCGTATTCAAGGGTATGCTCACCAAACGTGCTGGTCATGGAAGAGCGTACAATCGTTTCACCAGAGTCAAAATCGGCGAAGCTGGTAAAAAAACGATCAGTAACGCCGTTTTCTATCGTATCTTGAGCAATGTTTTCCTGACTGTCGGTGCGATTCACCACAAACAACGTCTTCAGCCTTCCAAGCTGCCCTACATCGAATTCTATATCGCCACCGAATTCAAATTCCGTCTCTACTTCAGGAAATCTACCATCCTCAACTGCCAATAGCACCAAGGGGGCACCACCGGCATTAACACTGAATTGATCTTCCAGTTTATCTTTGCGCTCGTCACTATCAGAATACAAGGCGTTCAACCGAACGCGGGTACCATTTTCAAACTCGTAGCCAATGTTACCCGTAAAAATATGTTCGGCGTCATATTCCTTGTTAAGTAACGCACGAAATTCGCGCGGGGTGCGGTCTGCTGACAGAACGTTTTCATTAATTTTTCCGACCCGTAACCGGGTGTCGTACGCATAACTGGCAGCGTAATCAAGAGCACCGCGTGTGCCATTGTGCGAAGCCAGTATCTCGGGTCTCACCGATGTCTCGCTGACATAATTGAACCCGACATCCAAAAAACTGGATGATGAATTCTCTGCCTCGGCGCGCAGAATTACATTATAGATTATCCCCTCGTTGCGAATATCCAGACCTTCCGCGTTATTACGTATCAACTCGATTCGCTCGACCTGAGAGGCCTGAATTCGCGCCAGCAATGTCGACATGTCGTTGGTCTTGCCGGACATGCGCCGACCATCAATCAACACCGGTGAATCCGAGGATCCGAATCCACGGTTGTTATTCTGACGACCTACATTACTCAACAACGACACGCCACCCGGAATATTACGAATCATATCCTCCAGCGAAACCGGATTGAATTGCGCGAAATAGACCGCGTCATAAATAACAGTGGACTGATCTGTATCCTGTGAGAGTGCCGGAGTTGCAATAGGGATCGCAACAAACGCGCATATTATTAGCGGTAAAAATTTAGTATGCATGGATTATGTTGGCAGCACGTTCCTCGAGTCTTGTCTGCTCGAGGTTATAGCGTGAGGTATAGCTGTGTTGTTGGTGGCGTTATTTTACCCTTTCTTACCACTATTTATTTGATCTGTGACAATTTTATGTGCTCTGTGACAAGAAGATACATGTGATTTTACAGATTAATTAGTTCGAAACTGCATTAGCGCATGGAACGCAATGTGTTGCGGCCATATCAATTTTTAACCGCGCTTCAGGAATATCTTCACCGCACTCAACGCAGTATCCATAATCACCACTGTCTATTCTTGCCAGCGCGGCGGTAACGCGCCGTAATTCATCGTTACGGCGTACATCGGTTGCTTTGGACATCTCCTGCATTTGTATCGCATCCATGCGCGACAAGCGCCCCATGCGTGTTTGATCAAGTTCAACCGTACTCGAGGATTCTCGAGCCAGTTTACTAACCCCGAGCAACTCCTCTTGCTGATCGAACAAGGCTTGCTCAAAGTACGCTTTATCAATCGGAGTGCTCATTTCAATCGGGTAAAGTTAACAAATTGTGTTCCAAGACTAACTCGTGCACATGAGCAGATCTTTCGGTATCGAGGGCTGTGTTCAGTTCTGCAAATTCATCCGCGCGCTCGAGTTGCATGCCTTCGAAGTCATATAGACCAGTATCGAACAAATGACTGACGGTAATTCGTTGCATGGATCGAAAAACATTCACTACTCTGCCTGGCTGTTCACGTTCCCACTGCGCCAACATGGTTTTTACTTTCTGGCGTGCAAGATTTTCCTGTGAGCCACAGAGATTACAGGGAATGATCGGGTATTCACGGGCAGCAGCAAATTTTGCAATGTCTTTCTCCCGACAATACGCCAATGGGCGTATAACGATATTTTGCTTGTCGTCACTGATTAACTTGGCCGCCATACTTTTCATGCGCGCGCCATGGAACATGTTCAAAAATAAAGTTTCTACCATGTCGTCCATGTGATGGCCCAGAGCTAATTTGGTCGCGCCTAACTCCTTGGCAACACGATACAAAATACCTCTTCGCAATCTTGAACAGAGTGAGCACGTGGTTTTTCCTTCGGGAATCTTTTCTTTAACAATGCTGTAGGTGTCTTCCTGGACTATGCGATATTCAACGCCCTGCTCCGTCAAATACTCCGGCAACACGTGCTCGGGGAATCCGGGCTGTTTTTGATCCAGATTCACCGCCACCAACTCAAACCGAATGGGTGCCGTCTTTAGCAAGCCCATTAATACTTCGAGCATTGTGTAGGAGTCTTTACCGCCGGACAGACACACCATAATGCGGTCTCC
>JABIUH010000496.1 GCA_018701055.1 Woeseia sp.
CACCGCCGCCATAAAACCCGCGTTTGGGGTCGGATTCGTAGAACTCATGAACAATGCGCGACACCTGTACGCCCTTGTAATCGTTCAACGGATGTTCGAACAATGAACGAACGCTAGAGTGACTATTGAACATCAAATTACGGCCGACAAAGCCACTCGAGTTTCCTAGGCCATCCGGATGTTGTTCGTCCGCTGAATTGAGGAGCAGTCGAGGCGTTTCAGCACCGTTTGCCGACACGATAACGGCCCGTGCTTTTTGTGAGCGCTGATTGCCCTCGGGGTCGTAGTAAAAGACTTCGTCGGCGCGCCCATTATTGGTGCCAATTCGATAAACCGCGCACTCCGCTCGTATTTCGCAGTTGGTGCTGGCAATGGCATCCGGAATCATTGCCGCAAGCGTTGATGATTTTGCATCTGCTTCGCAGCCGAAGCCCATACAAAAGCCGCAGTTGATACATGCCGGGCGGCCATTTAACGGCTTGGATAGAACAGCATGGGGCTCTGGCTGCACACTCCAGCCCAGTTTGTTCGCGCCTCTTTCCATCAACACGCCAGATGACTTGATCGGAAACGGTGGCATAGGGAATGGTTTTGAGCGATACGAGTCGTTTGGTCCCGGTGCACCTGATATGCCGATCTCCCAGTCAACGCGGGTGTAATAGGGTTCAATTTCATCATAGCTGATAGGCCAGTCAGCAAAATTGGTCCCGCTGATGGGGCCTAATAGGCTTCTTTCTTTAAAATCTGATTCTCGCAAGCGCCAAAAATTTCCTGTGAAATGCACGCTGGAGCCGCCAACACCTTGTGAGTAAAATGCTGGCGCGCGCTGTTGTGGCATTTCCGCGATGTCTGTTTCGTCATGACGAAATGTTTGTCGGCTATTTCGAATGCCACCACCGTCTAACTCCCCAAACACAAACACCGATAAGGCGTCATGGGTAAAGTCTTTTGCGGTACGAAACGGGCCTTGCTCCATGACCACCACACTGAAGCCATTAACCGCGAGTTCCTTGGCCATGATGCCGCCTGCGGAACCAGACCCAATAATGACGAAATCAACCGCTTCGTCTAGCGCATACGTTGTCTGATTTTCAATTGCCATTTTCTGTTCCTGCCGCCTGCGCTGCCTGGTACTCAGTATCGTAGTGGCCGAAGGGATGCAGCCACGCGTGCGGAGGCCCATCTATGCCCATTAACTTCCAGCCGATATTGTCGCGATTGCCGCCGTGCATGGACATGCCAAAGACGCCTGCTAACGTCATGAAGCGCGCACCCTGGAAAAACGGTGTGCGTTCGATCGACTTCAAATAGGTATCCTGGTCATCAGCGCTGAGATCTGAGAACACTTCAGCTCCCGGGTAAGCGGCCGGAATGCCTGCCTGAAAACCAGCGAGCATTTGTCGTGCCGGTTCCTGCATCGCTGCAAAGTACGTACCGAACGCCTTGTCAAAAAAATAAACCGCGCCGGCCTCGGTTGCGCCAGGTGTGTCTGTCGTCGGCAATATGCGCGCTGCAACTGCAATAACCTCGCGTGCCTCCGCGGCGCTCAGGTTTTCGTATATGCCAGCTGCTTCCTTTGCCGAACAAGCGGCCTGAGAAACTGCGACAAACGTCGGAATGCCCGCACGCATAATGATGCTACCTGCAAACGTTCCAGAACCCTGTAAAAACCGGCGACGAGTTAGCGCCTCACGTTCCATATTGATATTCCATTGTCGATCGATGCGGCCAAAATAGCACAGGCGTCACAGTAGCACCCGGCGCAAATGTCATGAATTGTTATGGGTCATTAGTTCGTCTTTTCGCTAGTCGTTCAGTCACCATAATTTACTGATATTATTCAATATTGAATATTCAATATAGAGTTCTCGCATGGGAAAATTAACAACACACATGTTGGATACCGCCGCCGGCAAACCAGGTTCAGGCATTCCAATAAGCCTTTATCGGATAGCCGATGGGCGCCATCTGGTTACTTCCGCAACTACAAATTCTGATGGTAGAACTGACTTACCGTTGCTCGAGGGCGACGCATTTACCCTTGGTACATATGAACTTCAGTTTTCAGTCGGTGAGTATTTCAAAAGAACCGGCGCGAGCGATGCAGAGCCCGCATTTCTCGATGAAGTGGTGATTCGAGTAAATCTCATCGCCGATGACCACTATCACATTCCTCTGCTCGCATCCCCCTGGAGCTATTCGACGTATCGCGGCAGCTAATATGGGCGCGAATTCTACTGACAGCACCGAATATAGGCGGCAGGTGCGATTCGTCTTGGACGGCAAGGTTGTTGAGCTGGAGGACGTTGATCCGAATCGCACAGTTTTGCAGTTCCTACGTGAGGATTTGAGCAGAACCGGCACCAAAGAAGGGTGTGCGGAAGGTGATTGTGGCGCCTGCACGGTCGTTGTCGCAGACATAGATGCTTCGGGGCGCCTGCAAACACGCGCAATTAATTCCTGTATTCAATTCCTACCGACGCTTGACGGCAAAGAACTATTGACGGTGGAAAGCCTCGCTTCCGGAGTTGATCGAATCCATCCGGTGCAACAAGCGATGGTTGACCAGCATGGTTCGCAGTGCGGGTTCTGTACACCGGGATTTGTCATGTCGTTGTTCGCGTTATTTAAAAACAACGCGACTCCAAGTCGCCGTGAAATCGATCAGGCTTTGGCTGGCAATTTGTGTCGATGCACGGGATATAAACCGATCGTTGCGGCGGCGCAGGAGATGGTCCGTATACCTTCGCAAAATGAAGACTGGCGTTTTCAACTAAGCGCTGCTGACCCAACGGACGACGAGCGCAAGCGTGTAGCGTTATTGGAATCCATTCGAAACGAGACTCCACTCAAAATCGTGACCAACGCTCAGCAGTTTTATTCTCCGCGGAACATAGCGCAATTGGCGAGTTTGGTTGAGGCTTTCCCGACTGCGACAATTCTCGCGGGGGGGACGGACGTTGGTCTGTGGGTCACCAAACAACATCGAAGTCTGGATATCATTATCTATATTGGGAATGTATCTGGGCTAGATGACATAGCGACTACGGATACGCATCTTGAGATTGGTGCCGCGTGCACATTAACGGATGCGATGAGCCCATTGCTTGAACTCTATCCCGAATTGAGTGAGTTGCTGATGCGATTTGCTTCTCCACCCGTTCGTAATGCCGGTACCCTGGGCGGCAATATCGCGAATGGTTCGCCGATTGGCGATTCAATGCCTGCATTGCTTGTCCTTCAGGCTGACTTGGTCTTACGCAAAGGTGAGGTTACGCGCACACTGCCATTAGGCGAATTCTATATCGATTATCAGAAGACCGCGCTACGCCAGGGAGAGTTTGTTGCGCGTGTGTTGATTCCGACACCCGTCGACGGGGTCCTCGTTCGTAGCTATAAGATATCGAAACGATTCGATCAAGATATCTCAGCCGTGTGTGCAGCGTTTAGCTTGCATGTCCAAAAAGGTGTCGTGACCGATTTCAGAGCTGCGTATGGCGGCATGGCTGCGATTCCCACTCGGGCATCACATTGCGAACAGGCGCTGTTAGGCAAAAATTGGAACCGAATATCTTTGGCAGAAGCCAAAGCTGCGTTGGATGATGATTTCGAGCCGCTATCAGATATGCGGTCTTCGGCGGACTACCGGAGTGAGGTGAGCAAGAATCTGCTCGAAAGACTTTTCCTTGAATCCGAAAATAATGATGAGATCAGTGTCTACCACTATGGGCGCTAAAATCCGTGGCGGCGCCGGCGAGCCGATACCGCACGACAGCGGTCGTTTGCACGTGACCGGCCGCGCGACCTATACGGATGATATTCCTGAACCGCGTGACCTTCTGCATATTGCAGTCGGCATGAGCACGAATCCGCACGCGCGTATCACCAATCTGGATCTAACCGCCGTACGTGACGCGCCAGGCGTGGTTAGTGTGATGACCGCAGACGATATTCCAGGAAAGAATAATTTTGGCCCGGTCGCGGATGACGATCCCATTCTGGCGCCGGGGCTAGTCCAATACGCTGGGCAGGCAATTTTTTCAGTCGCGGGAACCACTGTAGATGCGGCGCGCAAAGCAGTGCTTCTCGCTAAAGTAGAGTATGAATCGTTGCCGCCGGTTCTGGATATTCGCCATGCGATCGAGGCGAAAAGTTTTGTGCTACCAACGGAAAAACTGCAGCGTGGTGATAGCCAAAAGGCGATCGCGAATGCGGAGAATCGGCTGGATGGTAGCGTAAGCCTCGGCGGCCAGGACCAATTTTACCTTGAAGGACAGGTTGCGCTATCAATTCCAAAAGATGATGGCGACTTGTTCGTCTACAGTTCAACGCAACATCCGGGCGAGGTTCAGCATCTGGTTGCAGAGTCGAACGGTTTGCAATCGAAAGATGTTGTTGTTGAGTGTCGACGTATGGGCGGCGCATTTGGTGGCAAAGAAAGTCAGGCTGCGCTCATTGCCTGTATCGCCGCGCTGATGACCCGTAAAACCGGTCGATCCTGCAAGCTTCGGCTTGATCGCGACGTCGATATGCTGATGACAGGGAAACGGCATGATTTCGAGATTGACTACGCCGTCGGTTTCGACGGCGACGGCCGTATCGACCAGTATGGATTCAAGGGGGAACTGGCAAAGTCATCGTTCGGGGCCCAGGTCATCTCGCC
>JABIUH010000050.1 GCA_018701055.1 Woeseia sp.
GGTGGATCGGCAGTGCGCAAGGGCATTGGCGCGCAATTCGAGGGCGATGCGGTGATCCAGCGGGTGCAGTCCACCTATATCCGCGCGCCGGACCTGATTGGGCTGCAGCAGGTGGAGCGGGCCTGGGCGACGTTCTCCCTAAACCCGCGCCGCTCCGGCAATTGCTATGCCATTGACGGCGTCGAGCGGTGGGTAGTGCACAATTACATGCGGCCGGACGAGCCGGACTTCGACTCCGTCGACCGGGACTGGGCGATCCGGGAGATCCTGGGAGTCGGGCCTGATTTTCAGTACGAGGTGATCCAGCCTATGGACTGGTTTGGCCGCCGCCTGGTGGCCGTTGGGACCAACGAGGAGGCCGTACATCTATCTGGAATCAATGTTAATCACCTCAAGCTGGCCGTGTTTATGCTGGCTGGCGCATTGGCAGCCCTGGGTGGCCTGTTTCACGTAGGGTATTTGCAATCTGCCGATCCGAATGCAGGCATTGGCCTCGAACTAGCTGCTATCGCGGCCGTAGTGGTTGGAGGTACGAGCCTTTCGGGCGGTAAGGGGTCGGTTGTGAATACCTTCCTCGGCGTGCTGATCATTGCTGTATTACAGACCGGTCTCGCGCAAATTGGCGCATCAGAGCCGACTAAGAGGGTCATAACGGGCCTCGTCATCATCGGCGCGGTTATTTTGGATGTGTACCGGAATCGCCGCTATGGCCTCGGAGGCTACTTCAAAAAGGTCTTTGGCTGGCCCGCCATTCACGACGGTTCGAATTAATCTGGTCGCTTGATCCCGTCGGAGTAAAAAAAGCACGCGAACGGCGCAGGGACTGTTGTCTCAGTGGTTCACCCTGATACAATTGCGCGCTGAACACCGCTCCATTCTGCAACACAACGACAGACCTCCGAAATGTTACAAAACTACGTGCCAATTTTGATCTTCCTTGGAGTGGCCACCGGTATCGGCGTGCTTCTGCTCGTGTTGGGTTTTCTATTTGGCAGCGGTAGTAAAGATGCCGAGAAATTGTCTCCTTATGAATGCGGTTTTGCGCCTTTCGAAGACTCGCGCATGAAGTTTGATGTTCGCTACTACCTGGTGGCGATCCTATTTATCATTTTCGATCTGGAGATTGCGTTTCTCTTCCCTTGGGCGGTTTCACTTGATGCGATCGGCACGTTTGGTCTCATTTCGATGTCCATATTTCTCGGATTGTTGGTCGTCGGATTCATCTACGAGTGGAAAAAAGGGGCATTGGAGTGGGATTGAGTAATACGGCAGAGTCTGTTGCTGACGTAGAAACCTCCGCGGAAAGCCAAAGCTTGCAGAAGAAGGGTTTTGTTGTCTCCAGCGTTGACAACGTGATGAATTGGGCGCGAACCGGCTCAATGTGGCCAATGACGTTTGGTTTGGCTTGTTGTGCAGTCGAAATGATGCAAGCCGGCGCGGCACGTTATGACCTCGACCGTTTCGGCATCATATTTCGACCCAGCCCACGACAATCAGATGTGATGATTGTTGCCGGAACCCTGTGCAACAAAGTGGCGCCGGCGTTACGTAAGGTCTATGACCAGATGCCCGAGCCACGATGGGTGGTTTCCATGGGGTCGTGCGCGAATGGTGGCGGCTACTATCATTATTCGTATTCTGTGGTGCGTGGTTGCGATCGGATCGTTCCGGTTGATGTTTACGTTCCCGGGTGTCCGCCAACGGCCGAGGCATTGATCTACGGCCTCATTCAGCTGCAGAAGAAAATTCGTCGTACCAGTACGATCGCGCGTTAGTTTGTCGGGCCTTCTGAAAACCTAATGACTATTTCCATTGAGACGCTTGCCACTCGTATCGATGCTCGCTTCGGTGAGCAGTTGATGCGAATAGGGTCTATCTGCGACGAGCTGACCTACGAAGTTAGTAGGGCAGACTTAATTGAGGTTGCGACGGCGCTGCGTGACGAGAAAGATTTCGGTGTCGACCAACTCATGGATGTTTGCGGATTGGACTACCTCACGTACGGTGATGTGGAGTGGAAAACAAATAGCGCCACCGAAAGCGGTTTTAGTCGGGGCGTGGATCGCAAACCCGTGATTCTTGACGAGAGCGATACATTCGATTCCCGGCGTTTTGCGATTGTTTATCATCTGCTATCGGTGGCTAACAATGTTCGCCTTCGATTGCGCGTA
>JABIUH010000185.1 GCA_018701055.1 Woeseia sp.
CAGAAATTGCAGTTGATATTGCGTCAGGAGCTTTTGCACGTCGCTAACGTATCCGACTTTGACGCTTTGCCAACGCCTTTTCGCGCGGTCGCATCTGATATTGAAACGGGTGATTTATACGTGATGTCCAGCGGCGATTTAGCGCTCGCTGCTCGCGCGAGTATGTCTGCGCCCGGGATATTCTCTCCGGTGGAAGTCGATGGCAGAACGCTCGTTGATGGAGGATTGGTTGGTAATGTACCAGTAGATGTGGTGCGGGAAATGAACGTCGACATCGTCATTGCGGTGGATGTTGAGTTTCCTCTCTATCCACCAGAACAACTTCAGTCGGCGCTCGAAATCACCGAACAGATGCTAACGATCCTAATTCGGAAGGAGACTCGACGGCAGCTAAGTACCCTCGGGGAACGAGATATTCTGATTCGACCCGATCTCGGCGAATATGCATCGACCAATTTTGCGGAGATCGCCGATACGATTCCACGCGGACAAATTGCGGCGCTAGGTTTGGCCGATCGGTTACAAGAATTTGCATTGGACGACGAGCAATATGCAGCTTTCTTGGAAAATCGAGAAATGCCGGTTGATACGGACACAGTAATCGATTTCGTGCGTGTCATTAACGATGGCCCTTTGTCTGAAGAGGTGCTCGCAAGCCGTCTTAAAACAAAGCCTGGAGATTTGGTCGACCCAGAAAAACTGGCTGAGGATGCGGGTCGACTTTATGGACTGAATAGTTTTGAGAACGTGGCGTACAAACTCGTAGAAGAGGGCGATCGAATTGGCGTCGAGTTTCGGACGCGGGGAAAAAGCTGGGGTCCCAATTTTCTGAAATTCGGACTATCGCTCGAAGATGATTTTGAAGGGTCGACCGCATTCAATGTTGCGAGTCGTTTGACCATGACGGGTTTAAATTCCTTGGGCGCCGAATGGCGCAATGATCTTCAGGTGGGGACGGAGCCGCGATTCGATTCTGAGTTTTATCAACCGCTCAATGCCGACTCTCGATACTTTATCGCACCGCATATTGGTCTGGCACAACGCAACGTCAATACGTTTGGAAATGATGCCACTGTTGGGCGTTACCGGATTTCTGAAGCAGAGATCGGTTTTGATATCGGGCGCGAATTGGGGCGTTGGGGTGAGGTGAGGTTTGGTGCCTTTCGTGGCGCAGGTGACGCGCGTATCAAAATTGGCGATCCGTCGTCACTGCCGAATCTGGACTTCGGACGCGGCGGAGCATTTGCGCGGTTTAGCGTCGATACGCTGGACGATGCCCAGATTCCGCGTTCAGGAACACGAATGAATATTGAATGGTTGCTGTCGAGAGAAGGCCTCAGCGCCGACAATGATTTCGATTCGATAACGGCAAGTGTCGACAGAGTGTGGTCTTGGGGCAAGGACCAGCGCAATACAAGCCAGCTGGGATTCGAATATGCGACGACCATAAATTCCGATAATCTCATTCAGGAATTTTTTCCACTCGGCGGATTTTTGCGCTTGTCTGGTCTGGATCGCGGGGAGCTAAGTGGGCCGCACGCCGGACTTGTGAGGTTTTTATATTATCGGCGTATTGGTCAGGATTCTGGAACAGCCTTAAATATGCCCCTGTATGTCGGGGCGAGTGTTGAAGCCGGAAACGTCTGGCAGAGCCGTGCAGCGATCGACGCAAACTCTCTCATATTCAACGGTAGTGTCTTCGCAGGTGTTGATACCTACTTCGGCTTACTGTTCCTGGGCGCAGGGTTTTCTGAGCATGGCGACAGTAGCTTTTATCTGTTTCTCGGTGACCCCCGCAGATCGCGGTTGACGCGGGGCAACTAAGCTCAAGCTACCGTTGCACTTTTTCCAGTACCTGCGTCGGGTTATCCGTCTTTCGGTAATAACCATGGCGAACGGCCATTTTGTCAAAGGCGGCGTCGCGTTCTGTTTCACTTCGGTACCAATGAAGTTTTTCCCACGAGTCGCCCAGAACTCGGGAAAACGTATCATTCGTCGGTAACGACACTTTGATGCCGTAATTTCTTTCCTTAAATGCCTGGTCTGGTTCAACCAGGTTGTGCTTGTGGCAATAGCTCACGCATTGTCTCCGCGGGAATCGATCATTAGTCGCCGCATCATAACCGCGCGAATGTTGTGGACCAAGCTAGAATGACCTAAAACCGCTCTGAAGCGCCTTCGCGATCCCGCCAACCCAAAATACGGCGCGTGACGAACAGATAAAGCCGCTTACCGATAATGGCCCAAATTCGCGAGATGACGGAGGGGTTGTCCAGTATTCGTTTCTCCCGCTCTGTGAGCAGATGAGGGCAGTAGGTCCGTTTATGTTTTAGCAGATGCCGAATGTCTTCGCGGGCTAAGACGCGGAAAAGGCGCCCCCGTGTTGGCGCGAAGATTGCGAGCTGGTAATCGATGATCGCGGGCTGACCGGTGGCGGTGACGAGGAAATTCGGTTCTTTGGCCAGATCGTTGTGTGCAATGTTGTGCCGATGATGCTGGCGAATTAGTTGCGCAGCCGCCCGGAAATATTTCGGATCCGTTGGCTTCCCTTCTTGCATGGGCAGGCCTTCGATGTGGGTTCGATCGAGTGTGTCGGCGTTCACTCTGAGGAGATCAGGCACACCCTTAATGCCCTCGAGAACAGCAAGGGCACGAGCTTCTCGTGCCAGAAGCTTGCGAGCGATCCAGCGAATACTAATGTGTGCGGATCGAGAATCGCGACAAATGGTTTGTGTTTGGCCGCAATCACGCCGTTCCGTATGACCGAAAATGTCCTTTTTCAATAACTTAGAACGAGAAGCTTGCAAATTGTCGTGCCCATGCATTGAATGTAACTGGTCCGAAATCCACGCTTGCGCTTCGAGATGCTAGCGTAGGCAAATGACCGCCGTGCATTTATCTTACCTTGTTGGTGCTGTAATCAATGGCAAAAAAGTCAGACAATAAAACTGTATCGAGCGCCGAGAAAGGCGTCGAGTTTTTCAATGTCGGTGCACCGCTACATGCCGTCCGACCGGGTTACATACGCCGCGAAGCTGACGAGAAGTTGTACAATACCGTTATAGCAGGTCACTACGCGCACGTAATAGCACCAAACAGAACGGGCAAGACAAGTCTGATTGCATCGATTTCCGCACGATTGCAAAACAACGGTTACAAAATTGCCGTTCTGGATCTCGCCCAAGTCAGCGAGCGCAACGGCGGTTCAGACGCTGGCCGCTGGTATTACAGTATCGCGTACCGATTATCCCGCCAGTTGCGCCTCAAAATAGAATTGCAATCATGGTGGCAAGACCACTCAATCTTAAGCAATCGACAGCGTCTAGTTGAATTTTACGCACAGGTCGTGCTCAAGAATATTAAAGAGAATGTCGTTATTTTTGTCGATGGCGTTGAGCATATCGCGAATATTCCGTTCACTGAGCAGCTACTTGCCAGTATCCGCGCGGCACACAACTTGAGGATAACTGAGCCCGAGTTCAACAGACTCAGTTTCGCCACTCTTGGTGAGTGCGATCCACATAGTCTGATCGACGACACTCAATTATCACCGTTCTCCATTTCTACGGAAGTTCAGTTGAAGGACTTCACACGTGAAGACCTGGATACTTTTTCAACGGAGCTCAACCTACAACCTGCGAATGCGACACAAGCTTTGGACCGGGTCTTTTACTGGACGAGTGGCCAGCCATACTTGAGCCAAAAACTGTGCCGCGCGATCTCTCGAAATCAGATTAGTGGCGATGTGGATGATGCTGTAGATCGATTGGCGTCAGATCAACTCGCCGGGCGATCAGCCATCACCAATGAGCCGCACTTAAGCCATGTTCAACGGGTTGTTCTGGCTGACAAGAAAAATGCCGAAGCGTTGTTGACCTTGTTGGGAAAAATCCGCAAAGGAATCAAGGTTGAGACAGATGCAGAGTTGTCGCTTCACCGACAGTTGCTGGCCATTGGCCTGGTTGTTGCCGGAGAAGAAGGCAATTTGATCTTACGGAATCGTATTTACGCTGCCGTCTTCACTGCTCGTTGGGCGAACGAAAATCTGCCACTAAGGTGGCGCGGTCCCGCGATGATGACGGCAATTATCTTGGTTTTGACCGCAATTCCGTTCGCTTATACGCAATTTTTGCCAAAACCGTATTTAAGAGTCATGGCAAATTCGACCTACGAACTGGAAACGGTTGCTAATGCTTATCAAAACTTGCGCTCTTTCCCTGGACATCAAGCGGCGGCGGACCGTATGTATCGGTCTGTACTGGAGGCCAGGGCGATTCAAGCGATCGATCGTCGTGGAATTCGGGATGTTGCTCGGCATGCCATTTTGTTGCCTGCAGGAATTGATTTCGCAAGCACGTTGACTGCTGAATTCTGGGACCGCCAGGCAATTGCAGCGATGCGCGAAGAACGGCGTGACGATGCGCTATTGGCTTCACTTGAAGCGCTCGAAGTAACGACACGTGTACGTCGTCGGCGAGCAGCCGCGCTGGTAGGGGACGATTATTCACAGCTGCTCGCGACCATTCCCGCTGAAACAGGCGATGGCATCGTATTCAGTTCCGATAATTCTCTACTCACGCGGAACAACGGTGCCACGATCAAGCAGTGGGCATCTACCGGTACCGAAATCGAAGCTCGATCCGAGTGGACAGTGTATGCGTTGGAGGTATCGCCGTTGGTTCGGCGGGTTATCGTTGATCGTGACGGCATTGCTAACCGCGTCGGTTTGACGGTCAACGTAAGCCACGCGCGTTTGGACGATATTCGTATGAAGCTCATCGCGCCGTCGGGACGAGCGGTGGAAATTAGTCTTGCAGCGATCTCGTCTGCGGCAAACGCAGAAATAAGGGTTCCTCGAGATCAGTTTGCGCCGTTATTAGGTGAATCGCTTAATGGCACATGGAGTTTGAGTTTGCGCGATGAAGCAACGGGTGTGAGCGGGCATTTGGTGGGATGGAATCTCAGCCTGAACTCGCAAGTTGTTGTCGAAAATTTTGAGCGTGGGCTTGACATCATGGATCCACAGGAACGTGCTGCGGAAAATTTGTGGTTCACGCCAGACGGCAACTATGCGATTGTGCGGGCGTTACAAAGTGACAGCGCGCGACTTTGGGATCTCAACTTCGCACGTGCCGCGAGAACCATTGCGGTGCCGGCAAACGAAGAATTTATCGGTCTTAGCGCGAATACGCAGTATCTCGTCACTGCGTCGCAAAACAGTATCAATTTGTGGCGAACCACCGATGGGCGGCGGCACAAGTCGTTAGATATTGGTGCTTCGGTGGGCGTTGCGATTTTGAGTGATGATGGTGAGCATCTGCTCGTGAAGAGCCAGAGTGATACGGATACGCTGTTTGAGGTTTGGTCGATATCATCGGCATCCGTTATTGCAGAATTAAGTATTGCGGGTACGCCCGCGTTGCACACGATTGACGCAACGGCGACCAATCTTGCAGTTGCTGACTTTGACCGCGCTGTGCGCGTCTGGAATTTGCTCACTGGTGAGTTGACGACCCAAATCGATTTGAATGAGCAACCGAGCCAAATCGAACTATCGGCTAACGGGAATGCTTTGGGCATCCTTCTGGGCGACAAGGGAGTGTCACTGTGGAGCACCGAGCAGGCCAGTACGCCGCTGCTCGAAGAAGCTGGAAGCGGAGATTGGCACATGGCATTTTCGCCGTCAGGTGCGCGCTTCATCGCCGGTAACCGTCGCGATGGAATGCAGGTTTTTCAGAGCGCGGATGGCATGCCATCGAGTCCTTTGTTGGACACCGGGTTTAGTACAACGCAGGACAAGATTTTTGATTTTAGTAATGACGAAGACACCCTTGTGTCCGCTGGATTAAACGACAGCGTGCGATTTTGGTCAGTGCCGGCTATTTCAACATCGACTTCACTCGGCACGTCAGGTAGCGCTGATCAAAACTCATTCATCGGCGAAGGCGAGGGCAACGTTACAGTCAGTGCCATGGCGCCGGACGGCGAATGGATGGCCGAAGGCGATCGATCTGGTCATGTCCACATTCACCGTATCGATCAGACCATTGGCAATGTCGTTGCGAATACTGATGAATTCAGTTTCCTTGGACACAATGATGCGGTTTTAGCACTTGAGTTCAGTGCCGATGGCGCTCTCGTCGCGAGCGCTGGTGCTGATGGGCAAATCCGAATTTGGGATGCACATAGCGGTTTGCCCCGACCGTTTTACGGAAAAACTGACATCACCCGCGTTGAGAAAATGGAGTTTTCGCCGACGGCAAAGCAACTTGCTGTATTGAGCGGTCAACGCGTTTGGCTGATGAATACAGAGAGCGGTGAAGAGTTAGCTAGCATTGAGTTGGGTGAAAGGCATGCGGATATTGCATTCGCGGAAGATAGTCAGGTTTTTCTTGCCGCCGACAGTGGCATTCTGCGCAACCTCTATTCAGATCGAACCGGCAATTGGCACCTTCGAAACGTCTGGCAAGGTTCGCGCGCAATTCGCCACCTTGAAATTGCGCCGGGACGGCAGGCGATGGTTCTAGTTGATGATCAAAACATAGCGTATTTACTTGATCCCCGTAGCGGTCAAGTTGGCGCATCCGTGATGTCGCTACCCGACAATGTTAGCGATGTCTCATTCAGTCCTAATGAGTCCCGCGTCTTGTTTAGAACGGGTCGATGGATTCACCGCGCACTGGTTTCGCCAAGTGGACTTAGTTGGACGGACACGATCAGAAGTCCCAAAGCGGTGAATGGTGCTCGATTCGTGTTTGAATCGTCAGATTCTGCGGCTAGTAGAGCGGGTGGTCGTGTGCTTTTGCTGACAAATGCAACCGGCCAGATTGAATTGGCAGAGCTCTATTTTGACTATGCGGACGGACCAGCACTAATTGGAACGAAACCAGGCCTTCTAGGCAAGTGGACGGAGAAGTTGCAGCGCGTTGGACCTAGCGGTTTTGTCCGCGAAGGGTTCTGACCAGTAATTCAAGCTTTTCGGCGGTCGCATCGTTCGGTTGTACGGGTTCGCCGATGCGAATATTAACCCGGGCCAGAAGTTTCCCGGGAAGTCGTTGCAAGCTGCCGTTAGCGCGTCGACTAAACCAACTTCCCCAAAGCCCGCCGAGACCAATAGGAATGACAGGAACAGCGCGGCGCGCGACAATTTTCTCTATGCCTGCCCGAAATATTTGCACTTCCCCGTCCGTTGTAATTCGACCCTCCGGAAAAATACAAACAATGTTGCCGTCCGCTAATTCCTGATCAATGCTATCCATGGCCTGTTCAAGGATGGCGGGATCCTCCTTAGCCGATGCAATTGGAATCGCTTTAGCGTCACGAAACATAAAACTGACGAAGGGGATCTCAAAAATCTTGTACCACATAACGAATCGAGCTGGACGTCGAATTGACCCACCGATAACAAGCGCGTCGATGTAGCTAATATGATTGCAAACCAGTAAAGCGGGCCCGTCGTCCGGAATGTTTTCTCGGCCTGTCGTGCGAATTCGATAGAGTGTGTTGATTATGATCCATGCGACAAAGCGCATCAGAAATTCGGGAATCAATGAGTAAATGTAAATGGCTACGATTGCGTTGAGAATGCCAAGAACCACGAAAAATTGCGGGATCGTCATGCCGACAATTCCAAGCAAAATAATTGCGAGAATTGCGGAGCAAACAATGAATAGCGAATTGAGAATATTGGTCGCCGCAATAATTCTCGATAGTTGTTGCCGCTTCGAACGTTGTTGAACTAGTGCATACAAGGGGACGCTGTACAAGCCGCCGAATGCGCCAATCATTGCGATGTCGAAAACTATACGAATGCTGCCTGGTCTGAGAAAAAAATCGCTGACCGTATTGGCGACTTCCGGATGTAGTGTGCTCTGAGCAAAATACAGATCGATAGCAAAAACACTTAAGCCGATTGAGCCAAAGGGAACCAACCCAAGTTCCACTTTCTGACCAGACAATCGCTCACATAACAGCGAGCCGGCACCAACGCCGAACGCAAAAACCACCAAAATTAGCGTAGTGATTTCTTCGTTTCCATTGAGAATATTGAGCGTATAAGCCGGTATTTGCACAGTCATGGCAGAGCCAAAAAACCAGAACCACGAAATGCCCAATATAGATAGAAAGACGTTTCGATCTGCACGAGCGAATCCAATGATGCGTTTAGATTCGGTGATCAGATTCCAATTGATTCGCAACTCAGGATCGACGGCCTTAGTCTCTGGGATAGAGCGACTGGTGATGTACCCGAGAACAGCGATGCCAATCAAGAATGATGCGAGAACGTACAGCGTATCCGGATCAATCGCGACAGAGAGTCCGCCGACGACCAGTCCCAGCATGATCGCGACATAGGTGCCCGACTCGACCATCGCATTACCGCCTATGAGTTCTCCCGTCGCGAGGTGCTGTGGCAGGTAGGCATATTTGACTGGGCCAAAGAATGTCGACTGACAGCCCATCAGAAAAAGCAATAAAAACAGAATCGGGTAACTCTGTATGACGAAGGCTGCAGATGCCAAAAGCATAAGTCCGATTTCGATCGTTTTGTATATTCGTATCAGACGAGATTTTTCATATTTGTCAGCGATCTGTCCTGCCGTTGCCGAAAACAGGAAAAACGGAAGCATGAATAACCCAGCGGCAACATTGGCAAGATCGCTTACATTTAATCCGAAAACATTGACGCTTTGAAAGGTGATCAGGATGACTAAGCCATTGCGAAAAATGTTGTCGTTAAAAGCGCCGAGAAATTGTGTGCCAAAAAATGGCGCAAAACGACGTTCTTTTAGCAGCGAGAACTGGTTTGAATCGGACACCCCAGCACTATAACAATTTCACTACCCATCGGTGCCCAATTCGAGCGCAATTAGGGGCGAAGTCGTTTGGTTCTAGCTCGACTAGTCGTGCAATCTTCGGGCTAGTCAGTAGAATTCTGGTCAGTCTCTTGCTGAATCGCTGCAGTCGACTCCGTGACGTCGTGCTTAACTGTTATTTCGCCCGCTAATTGGGCAAAATTCAAGAGAGCACTGTGATCGGATGAGTGTGGTGCCGATGTGGCGCAACCGCCGAGTGCGAGCAATAACATGCTGATGGAAAGCGTTTTAATCATGACGACCTCCCTGGTCTTCAATTACCGTATCCGTGGTCGACAATGTATTTTTCGTGCAGAATTCAAAGGCTATTTCGTCGAAAATTGCGGCCGAAGTGCGAACTCACCCACACAGTGGGTCAAGCGTGCCGATGATATGCCTGATTCTGGTCATCAGTGGCCTCAGTTCAATGTTCATATGACAACACGCGACAATGAATTTACTGCGTAACACATTCAGTCTTTGTGGTTTCGTTTTGCTGGCGGCCTGTGCAGAAGAGCCGCTGCCGATTTCGACCGCTGAGTTTATGGAACAGCCGCGTCTTTTAGAGGCGACTATGGTTCGGTGTGCGCAAAATCGGTCAGAATCCAGATATCTCGCAGAATGTATCAATGCCCGTGATGCTGTGAATAGGCTTGAGGCCGCCGAAGAACGGGCTCGACGCGACGGCCTCGAGGAACAATCGGAACGTAAACGTCAGGCGTTGCGTCGCACGCAAGAGGCGGCTGCGGAAGCACGTCGTCGTGCGCTAGATAACCAACGGCGCCATGAGGAAGAAGAGTATCATGGGATTTTCGGTCAGGTTCCAGATCCAGCCGATGAAGCTGTCACAATCGATCAACCATCGCCCGCATCCAACAATGCGCCAACTATAATTGTCCCGCCAGCGGCCGAGCCGACCAACGTCCCCGAGGAATTAATTGAGGCACCGAAGACGGATCTTGGCGCTATACGGGAAGAGCTAAAGCGTCGCCAGGAAGCGCCTGAATAGGTTCTAGTTTGACCCTGATGGCATGCTGATTACATGCAGGTCACGCTGTGGAAATGGGATTTCAATGCCATTGGCGACAAAAGATTTGTAAACAGCACAATTTAATTCGTGGATCATTCGGCCCCGATTCACGGGAAGGCCAATCCAACAGAGCATTTCAAAATCGAGGCTTGAGTCTCCAAAGCGACGGAAACGCACACGTCTGCCCGGGTCTTTGCAGACTTCATCGTGAGCATCAGCGATCCCTTCGAGCGCAGCAATTACTTTGTCCACGTCACTGCCGTAGGCAACACCGATTGGGATTCGAATGCGGTGTTTTGCGGATGGACCACCCGCTTCATTGATGATTTTTGCATTGCCGATGAGCCCGTTTGGTAGTGTGATTTCTACATCATCTCGGGTAAGAATGCGTGTACTACGTAACCCAATGTGAGTGACCATGCCGCGTTCACCGCTATCGAGCGTTATAAAGTCACCCTTTTTGTACGGAGCGTCTGCGATGATCGACACACCTGCGAACAAATTCGAAAGTGTGTCTTTGGCCGCGAAGCTAAGCGCAAGACCGACAATGCCTGCGGATGCTAACCACGCCGTTACGTCGATCCGCCAAGCCAGAAATATAAAATAGATGGCCATTGCGAAGACGACGATCTTTAGGACGTTGCTGAGCAGTGGCAGCATGCTCTCGTGTAACTTTTTTGCGCCATCGCCGCGGGCAAACGCACTTAAGAGAATTTGCACCAGGCCGCGGAAAAAACCATACCAAACAACAATGGCAATGGTCTTGAGAATGCCATGCGTTAAGAACTCGGGCGCATCGGGCAGCTGCAATCGATCCGTTGCCAGTGCTAGGCCGAGTAAGACAAAGGAAATGAAGACAGGTCGGTGCAGCAGTGCAACCAGGTTGTCATCAATGTCGGTTTTAGAGCGACTAACGAGTTTCGCGATCAGTCTTGAAATGACGAAGTCGGCGAACTTCCCGATTACGAGAAAAATCAGCGCGATCGCTACCGATTGGAGGTAAATATTGGGTCCAAGTAGCTGGACCCAATTTTGCGCTTGTTGAATAAATTCCTGCATCAATGTTTCGTAATATTCGCAGTCAAACCTTACTCTGGTTGATTTGAATTATTCATGCCATAGGTGCGAACGTCAGATTCTTGTTGCGGCTGCGGTAGGGCGGTGCGTGCCGGTCGGCCGGCAGCGTCTGCCATTCCAGGTCGCATTGGCAAGCGACGCGTCTGTGCTGTCAGAACTTGTACGAAATTGTTGGCCGACTGCGGTGCGGCATTGCCAGAACTCGCAAAAATTTGCTCAGGTGTAATGCTCGCTGAACCATAATATGCGGCGTTCGCTTTTCGATCCATTGCGACACCCGCACCCTCCAACGCGATGCCAGCGAACAAGCCGCGGCTTCTGGCGTATGAGAATACTTCCGATTTAAAAGTCAGATCTGTTGCAACGCCCGTATGCCGACCTACCGGGCCGGCAGCGATAGAAGCATCTGCACCCAGGGTCAGTTTGCCGTTCGAAATTCCGTCGACGCTTTTGCGGGTCTTAAAAACAAGAATGATGTCTGTCGATTGAGCGCCAATTTGAAAACCGAAGCTACCACCCGTTAGTGACACAAATGCCGGGTTGCTCCAACTTCCATCATCCTGGCGGACGACCAACAAGCCTTTGCCGCGGCGAGCACCAAGGCCAAAGCCGATCTTGATGACGTGTGGGATGACTGCAACTGCATATGCTCGAGATAATAGTGCTCGTGGCACGGATTGCTCTGGAATTCGCAGTAGTTGATCAACGACGTCCGTTGCGTCCGAGATGCGGCGCTCTTCCTTGGTTGCCGAAAATGCCGGCAGCGCGGTAAGAACAGAGAGGATTGTGACAAGAAAATATTGGCGTAAACGCATGATTCTATTCCTAATATAAGTGAATCGTGGCTTGTACGCTGTCGCCGCCCAAGGCATACAGCTCATTAGCTTTCAGAGTCATGGGCAAGTCATTTGCCCTGAAGCCAACATAATACGCCAAATTACTCGTCGACTAACACTAATTTTCAGACTTTTCAGAGGGTTGAGGCGTAAAGGTAATTTTCGACTGACTATTGTATGTTAGCCACCTGATTACAGGCGCCCAGGTTTGTGAAAACAAGAACCTTTCAGTCAGGGTTATCTCAGTCGAATTCTTGGGAAGTTGAAAGGAGAGGGGGTAAAGGGCAATCAAGACTTGCGCAGACGGCGCGCAAAAGCTCGCCCTCCATTGCCGTCAATTCGCCATCGTGTGCCACAGTCTCAATAACCGCCTCGATGAGACTTTGGCGACCTGCGGCGTTTATTCTCGACAGCGTATTTAGCGCTTCATTGAGCTTTTCGACCGTTTGATCAGCGGAAATTTGAATCTCCGGATTGCCGGCCCAATCGCCGAATATGCGCATGCCCACAGCGAATGCAGCGTTCCGTTCCTCGTCGGTGTCATGTCCTTGGTCGGCAATTATTCTAATGAGATTTACGGCCGCGTCGCGCGCCATTTTTTTGGACACTCGATTGCCTTTTTGATCAACAGCTGGCGAAATCGCTTGCTCGAGGTGACGTGCCAAAATTCGGTAGTAGCAAAACTCGCGAAGATCGATTTGACCATCAAACTCAATCAAGCGACGCACGAGGTCGAGTAGAAACTGAAGTTTCGGTGCCGGTCGTTGTTTTAGTTCTGGAAACGCAATCTCCAAAAGAGGTAAGCGATACATCACACCGATGTTTTGTAACTCGTTGTAGTAGTCGCGAACAAGCGCTGCCCGTTTTTCACCCATTTGATTTTCGACAATTGAGATTTGACGATCTGCATGGGGTGCGTCAATGATTAATGCTATCGATAAAAGGTAGGCACCAGTCGGCGAATGTGCGGCATCGTAAAGCGTAGCTGGAATGGATGCACGTAGGCGTTGTGCGTACTGAATGTGTTCCAGCGTTGGTTGGCCAATAGAAGCGGCGATATTGGTATCTATCCGAGTTTTTGCCTTTGCCGCGAAGCCTGCGGCGCCCGCAGCGAAGCCGGCAACCTGATCGGCTGATCCTGCGTCCATTGAATGGTCTGCTTCGATACTTGGAAAGTCTCTCTCGTTAAACGACGGATCAAGTGCCTGGATGCGCTCGGCAAGCGGCGGATGCGTGGCGAACATCGAACTGAGCATAGACGTCCCACCCGCGAAGAGCATATGACTGACTTCTTCAGGATCAGTATTTTTTATATAGGAGTGTTGTGAATAGCCGCCAATTTTTTTCAACGCGTTCGCTATGCCATCCGTTTCACGGGTGAATTGAACCGCCGAAGCGTCGGCAAGAAACTCGCGCTGTCGAGATACCGCAGCCTTGATCCAGCGCGCGAAAAAGACGCCAACCCAGCCGAGAATCGTGAGCCCAAGCCCGACCATCATGATTGCTGGCGCGCTTTTGTTCCGTCTGCCGGATATATAGCTGCCGTGGTAACTGCCGCGAAGGACCATCCGACCAATGATGCCCAAAACCATAATGCCGAACAGTACGCCCATCATCCGAATATTTAGACGCATATCGCCGTTCAGGATGTGACTGAACTCATGCGCGATAACACCCTGCAATTCTTCCCGATTGAGCAGTTCGAGTGTGCCGCGTGTGACGGCGACCGCGGCGTCTCCTGGTGTAAATCCAGCAGCAAACGCATTTATGCCACTTTCGGACTCAAGCACATAAATTTCGGGGACAGGCACGCCGGATGCGATGGCCATTTCTTCGATTACGTTGCGGAGTCTTCTCCGCAAAGGATCTTGAACGTTTGTCGGCACAAGTGTCCCGCCCATGTCCTTCGCGACTCGGCCGCCGCCGCCGGACAAAACAGAAGTCTTGTATAGGGTTGCACCAACAATAAACAGGGTTGCTAAAATAGCAATTATCACAAGGCTGCTCGGGTTCGCCAGTTCACCTTGCTCTGTAGAGAATAGAACTGCCGTCGCGATTGCGGTGACCCCTGCAACGATCAGTAATGTTGCGAGCACATAAACCAAAACGAGCCAGCGAGTGGCTCGTTTTGCTTTGTCTTGTGCTTCGAAAAAGTTCACGGCAATTTAAGTGCGGCAGCCGTTGGCTGTAATTGCCACGGCAGAAGACGCTACGACGTGAAATTGACGTCGGGTACTTCGCGAACTTCGGGAGATTCAATTTCCAAAAAGCTCGCAAGTTCGAATTTGAACATGCCAGCGATGATGTTGTTCGGGAAATTCTCGGCCTTATTGTTGTACGTGAGAACCGAATCGTTGAATGCCTGACGAGAAAAAGCGACCTTGTTTTCTGTGGTGGTCAACTCTTCCTGAAATTGAATCATATTCTGATTCGCTTTTAGGTCGGGATAGGCTTCGGACAATGCAAAGAGACGACCAAGTGCTGAGCCAAGGGCGCCTTCCGATTTGCCGAGCTCCTGCATGGCAGCGGCATTGGACGGGTCTATCTTGGCGGCGTCGAGGCTGGAGGAGGCGGCATTTCTCGCGCTGATGACCGCTTCAAGCGTCTCGCGCTCATGCTTCATATAGCCTTTAACGGCTTCGACGAGATTCGGAATAAGGTCGTGGCGCCGCGTTAGTTGTACGTCGATTTGAGCAAACGCATTTTTGACGCGGTTTCTCAGGTTTATCAGGCTATTATAGATGCCGATTACGAAAAATATGAACGCCGCGATTGCTGCGAGGAAGATCAAAATTGTCGTCACAGTCCAGCTCCCCAGAGAGTAGTTGTAGCAGCAAGGATAAACGCTTGCTGCAGGTAACACTAGTGACTGTTTTGGTGGCAATCTCAATAATTTCAAGTGCTTCACAAGCAGCATGGGTCGGTGAGGCACAGTCGCATATGGGCACGGAGGTAAGTGTCTATCTATGGCACGAAGACGCCAAGGTCGGTGAACAGGCAGCGGCGGCCGTATTTGCGGAAGTTGTCAGAATCGAAGCAATGATGAGCACCTATATCGAGGACAGCCAAATATCCGATATAAATCGGGGTGCGGCAGAGAACCCGGTTCTGACGGGAGGAGAGCTCTTTCAACTCATTCTGCAGTCGCTGGACATTTCGATGTTGACGCGCGGTGCATTCGACATTACTTACGACAGTGTTGGGCAGCATTATGATTTTCGGGAACGGCTGCGCCCTGATGAGGCAACGCTGGCAACTGAGCTGCCGCGCATTGACTACCGCTTGGTCGAAACTGATCGTAGCAACGGATCTGTGTTTTTTCGACAACCCGGCGTGCGAATTAATTTGGGTGGTATCGCAAAAGGATACGCGGTCGAGCGCGCTATTCGTATCCTGCAGCGACTTGGTGTGCGCCACGCGCGCGTAACTGCGGGCGGTGACACACGATTACTGGGGGACCGTCTCGGACGGCCGTGGATGATCGGCATTCAAAACCCCCGTGATGACCAGGAAGTAGCGCTGACTATTCCGATGGAAAATGAAGCAATATCAACTTCTGGTGACTATGAACGTTTTTTCCTGGAGGACGATGCCCGCTATCACCACATCATCGTCCCGGAAACGGGTAAACCGGCAGGCGCGGTTCGATCTGCCACCATTATTGGTCCGGATGCTGTTATGACGGATGCATTGTCGACGTCTGTGTTTGTTATGGGCGTCGATCAGGGTCTGCGGTTAATTGCGACATTGCCGGACTACGAGGGCATCGTGATTGATGACAATGGCGAAATGTTTTACTCCGATGGTTTACGACCGCCTAACTAGTTGTCGGCGTGCAGATGGTCTCTGCTTTTTTCTTGTATGTCGCTGATCAGAGACGCTTTTTCCCTTTAAATTCATAATTATACGTCTATTATGGTTGGCGAGACGTAGGCGTTTTGGTGCGCCCGAGAACGGTCTAACCCGACCTCAAGACCGAACAATTGGCCTATTCGTCGGTAATCAATAATTGCGGGTCGATTTAACGTAATCTGGGCGTTAGGATCTGCTCCATCAAGCGAATGGCGAATTGGAGCACGATGATTATGTTCAGACCGTTGAGGTCATTTGTGACCATGATCACGGCCATAAACGGCATCACCCGTCACTATGCACCACTGGATCTGGCATTGGTTGGCTCCGTTCGATGATGTTGCCCGTTCGACTCCGTTAAGGAATTTGGGTGTTGATGGGTTTGATTCGGATTGTCGACTGATGTGTGTGGAGGATTTCTTCGGAGATCTTCAAATAGCCTGAACAACGGAATTGTTTATAAGGCACAGACAAAGGAAAGGAATCATGAACGGACTAAAAACACTATTGCTGGGAGTAGTATTCTCTGTATTGACGGCCACCTCACTGGCGTCTTCCTCACTGGAAGGTCAGTCGGCTCCGGACTTCGTATTGAAAAGTTCTGGCGGTGAGAATTTGCGCCTGAGTGAGTACCGTGGCGACGTCGTAATGATTAACTTCTGGGCGACTTGGTGCGGTCCGTGTCGGCAGGAAATGCCGTTGTTGGACGATTTATACAATCGCTACGAACGCGTTGGTTTCAATCTCCTTGGCGTGAATATCGATGATGATTCTCGGCGCGCTTTGCAAATGATCGAAGAGCTGGGCGTGAACTTCCCGGTCTTATTCGACGATCGTAAAGAAGTAAGCAAACTGTACGACGTCCAGGCAATGCCGGTAACTGTGTTGGTTGATCGTGAAGGAAATGTGCGTCACGTCCATCACGGTTACAAATCGGGCTACGAAGATCAATACTTGATCGAAATTCGCGCGTTATTGCGCGAGTGATCGATCGCAAGATTCTGCTTGTATCCCTGCTGGGCGCTGCGACGGAATAATGTGTAGGAGTGAAAAGGTGACAAGAACACGGTTTATAGGCGTAGCCAGCTTGTTTTGGCTGTGCGGAGCGGCGCTTGTGGTTGCACAAGACGCGGCACCACTCGATCCCGATGCTGCGATGGCGGATGCGCAATCCGTTGAGGTCGACGAGGCTTTGGCGCGACAGGAATTCAAGAGCCTTGACGAAGACGTGCAGTCGTTAAAGAAAGAAGTCCTTGATCTTAACCGCGACCTTTTCTTGCTCGAAGAGGAGCTCTTGTTTCCTGCTAACTCACAAGTCGCGTTCTTTATTTCAATGGACGTTGGAGAGTATTTTGACCTTGATTCTGTCAATTTGAAAATAGACGGCAAGGAAGTATCCAACTACCTATACACGCAGCGAGAAGTTGACGCGTTGCTGCGCGGCGGTGTGCA
>JABIUH010000049.1 GCA_018701055.1 Woeseia sp.
ACTCGGGACTGTATCGTCGGTATTTCTTCTTTGTCATGGAACACCTCCTTACGCATTATCGCGCACATTTAAAGGTGTCCACCAAACCGGGGCTGGACTAAAATGAGGACAAATAAAGACATCCACCAAACCATTCAAAACTGCATATTTAGAATCATTTAACGGCGTGCACGTCGATGCCTTTTAAAGTGAAATGGCGTTCTGCTGTAACGGACTTAATCGCCATGCCGCTGCCACGCCGCCAACTTGTTAGTCTTGATGCCGTCCGCTTCTGGCCGAATCTGGCGTTTTCACACGACCTCGGCCGAAAGCAGCCACTCAAATGTTAGTGTAGAGCGACTCGCAAATTTGAACCGGTTTCGGCGCCGATTGATCATGTATGTTATTGGTTATTGGTGTGAAGGTGGGTCAGATTTCGATGCCGATTCAAACATTACGAGGGAAAATCCCTAGTACCCCTTAATGCTCAGCGGTGCGGTTACCGCAACGATGATGTTGTGTAGGCAACTTGCGATCGTATTAACGTAAACGATCCTGTGAGAATTATTACAACGTCGCGTAACGCGTCAATACGGCGCGCATTTGTCGTTTGCCTTTACGATGTTGCTCGATGATGACCGGTAAGTAACCCAGTTCCTCGACACACCATAGCGTTGTGGCACGCGATGAGTTTGCTGCCTGATGTTGGATGCCTACCGCGTCAAAGCGACCGTAGGGTACTTTGACTGACTTAGTCCCAATGTTTGAGATTGAAAGCACTTTCAGCTTTTCGGCGTCTTGTAACGAATATTCACCCCGCTGAATTCCTTGCATAAGGTCATTCATTAATCCGTACTGAAGTGACACCCGGTCATGAACATTACCATCAAGGCTGGTTGTGAAGTTAACGCCGTTGATCAAGCCGCTGGCAATACGCTCGTCCCAATCAAACTTAAGGTCGGCCGACTCGCCACGCCTCGACAATGTGTCAACCGAAACAAATCTATCTGGTAACAGTCCATCGGAAGTGTTTCGCATGACAGAACTTTCACGGATCGAACCTTTGGCAATGATACGTGACATACCAGTTGCCTCGATCGAAGACTCTGCCCGATAGCCGCCCTCAATAGCCTCGACGCGGGTCCGTAATTTTCCGCCTAAGACACTGATTTTGACTTTGTATTCGGCGGCATGAGGCGTCAATCCGACATCATCGCCCGCGGCACTTGTCATGCCCATCGAAAAGACAGCAAGTATAATGCTCAATTTTTTGAAAAATTTAGTCACCGTCCTATCTCTTCCGCTCTGCGAGCTCAGCACCCGCATCTTTCATTAATTCGATCATTGCCCGTTCCATTTGAACTCGACAATTTTCCATGTCGTCCTTTCCGGCCCGCTTCGGCACGATCACCGGCTCGCCAATAGCCAGTACGACCCGTGTGAATGGCTTTGGGATCATGAAGTCGTCCCAGCGTTTCAAGTACCAGGCCCGTTCAGCTGCACAGGCAAGCGGTACCATTGGAGCTCCACCAATTCGTGCCATCAATACCGTCCCGGCCTTGAACTCATACTTCGGTCCGTTGGGGCCGTCTGCGGTGGTCACAATTGAGACGCCGCGCTTCATCATTTGTTGCATGTCGCGTAGCACGAGTGCGCCTGTTTGGTTTGCCGAACCACGAATAACCTCGGCGCCCCATGCGCGGGCCACCCGGTCTGGCACCTCTCCATCCACTGAAGACGAGATCAGGAAGCAGGCGCGAAAGCCGCGTTTAATCCAATTCTTGAGCGTTCCTGAACACAAAACGTGGTGTTGATGCCAGTAACAAGGCGCATAGACGGTGCCCGAGTCCGAAATAACTCGATCCGCTATATCTTCGCCAATAACGGCTTGCACCCGATAGGTAGAGGAGAGCAGGGAAAAGACTCCCCGTAAAACGGGTAGCCCGAGAAAATAATACACACGACGAACGGTGGACATCTCGCGCTGTGAGCGTGTACTCCGACGTGTTTCCACGTCAGAAAAATCAGGCCTCCTGTCAGGTTCGGTCATCAAAGCACTCGTCGCGTTTGGGAGATTTGGGCAGAGTTCATTATGGTCCATTTTACGAGCTTAAGCGGACGCTGCTGAACAACATATGAATTGCGCTTATATAGTGCTCTAACGCCGCGCCGATTGGCATGCGAGTTTGCAGTATCGATCATGGCCTGGTCAATGTAGTATGGCGCCAACTTTGCAGGCGAAACTTGGTGTTTTCTGCAGAAAACACGTTATGAAACATGCCCTTACCCGAAGAAACCAGACGAATTGCTCCTGGCCCGAAACAGCCGCTCGCGGTTGGCATTGATCCGGATACGCTCGAGTGTTTCTCGGCGCTACGACAACAATATGGCAACGTCGTTAATTTAACGACGTCGAACGGTCGCAAGGCGTGTTTTATCAACGACGCGACTGACGTTCGAAAGCTCCTCGTTAAACAGCATGCAAACTACAAGAAAGGGCCAGGATTCGAGCGCGTGAAAATGTTGCTGGGTAATGGCCTCATTGTGAGTGACGGCACGACCTGGCGACGGTCGAGACGAATGATTCAACCGGCGTTTAGCCGGCAAAACCTGCACCGACTTATTGAAATAATGACGTCCTGTGCCGAAAAGACGTCCGCGCGCTGGGAAGCCGCGGCCGAAGCGGGCGAAACGATTGACGTAACCCAAGACATGAGCGAATTTTCTTTAGAGCTCATTTTACGCTGCATTTTTGGCGTCGATTACGAACGTAGCATAGTGGTCGGTGACCAGAATCCTTTCGAATTCTTAAGTAAAGAATCGGCAAGAGACCTGCGAGTGGTCATGCAGGTTCGTGACACTCGCGAACTGATTCTGCGCATCATAAGGGAAAGGCAAGAGAGGGGAGACGACGACGCATTCGATTTTCTCTCGATGTATTTGGCCGCTCGCGACAAGGATGGCGTACGATTTACGGACAAAGAACTTCTCGATGAATTAATCACGCTAATCGTGGCAGGTTATGAGACTTCCGCGGGAACGCTCAATTGGGCCTGGTTTCTACTGGCAACGCATCCAGAGGTTGAGCAAACACTATTGGATGAAGCAAAATCTTGCCTTGGCAACACAAGTGAGATGGACCAACAGTCAATTGCAGACATGATCTATGCGCAGCAGGTCCTCGAAGAAACATTGCGTCTGTATCCACCAGTATGGCTTTTTACCCGGCGTGCGTCGGTGGACGATTCTTTGGTGAACTACGATATGGCGGAAGGAACGGATATTTACCTGTCTCCCTATGTATTGCATCGGAGCGAAGAATATTGGGCAAATCCCGACCAGTTCAATCCCGAGCGTTTTTCACCGGAGACCGGCACTTACAAAAAAGGGGAGCGTCCCTATTTTCCTTTTTCACTGGGTCCGCGTCGTTGTCTTGGCGAATATTTCTCATTTCTTGAGATGAAAGTTCATCTCGGCTTGCTCATACAGAGATTTCATATGACACTGGCCAGCGACGCCGAGCCTGCATTGGATCTCGGTATAAATTTACGCACCAGCGAAAGCGTGATCCTTCGACCCGAACGACGTATATAGACCGAATGAAACTGTACGAAAACATGACGCACATCCTCATGGATGCGCGCGACAAAGATCGCGAAATTCGGTTTATTGATGGCGCAAAAGACGAGTCAATTCTGAGTTTCCGCGGCTTGTGGGAGCAGGCCAACCTACAATTGGGCGCGCTGCAATCTAGAGGCATGCAGGCCGGTGACGAACTCGTTATCTTCACTCAATCGAACCAGCGCTTCGTTATTGCGTTTTGGGCTGCGATTCTGGGCGGAATTGTGCCTGTACCGGTGGCTGTAGGCATTAGCGACGAACATCGCTTGAAACTCTTTCGAATACTGCGCCAGTTAGAGCGAGGCACTCTGTATTCTGACGCAGCATTAGTCGAGCGGCTTATTGAGTTTGCGACGAAAAAAGAACATGACGTTATTGTTTCCAAGCTTAATGACAATTCGATTACCGAGATCAACATTGAGTCGGTTGGGCCAGGTGAAATTATTGAAGCCTCGCCTGACAAAACGGCCTTCATTCAGTATTCCTCTGGATCAACCAGTGACCCTAAGGGCGTTTGCCTCAATCACCAGAATTTAACGGCCAACATTCGAGCAATTGTGGAGGGCGCTGAATGGACGGCCGATGATCAAAGTCTAAGTTGGATGCCTCTGACTCATGACATGGGACTCATTGGTTATCACTTGAGTGTCATGGCGGCCGGAATGAATCACGCGGTCATGGACACCAGCGTGTTCGTCCGCCGACCGTTACTCTGGATGGAGAAGGCGAGCGAGTTAAGGGCGACGCAACTGTGCTCTCCAAATTTTGGCTACAAGCATTTCCTGAAACTATTCGAGCGCAAGGGCCTTGGGGATGCGGATCTTTCTACGGTCAAGTTAATTCTTAACGGCGCTGAACCGATCTCTTGGGATTTGTGCGAGACTTTTCTTAGCGCATTGGAACGCCATGGACTGCGTAGAACCGCCATGTTCCCGGTGTATGGCCTGGCAGAGGCGACCGTCGGCGTCAGTTTTCCTACCCCCGGTGAAGAATATGCTCGCATTATTGTTCATCGGCATAATCTAAAAATTGGCTCGCCGATTGTATCGGTCGAGGCAAACTCACCAGATGCCGTGAGCTTCGTCAAAGTGGGCAAAGCCATTCGTGATTGCGAGGTTCGCATCGTCGATGACGAAGATGTCGGAGTGGAAGAGGGTGTTGTCGGGCACATTCAGATTAAGGGTCTGAACGTCGCCAGTAGGATTTACAATGACAATGAATCGGAAATTGTTCTGTTCACCGATGACGATTGGTTGCGGAGCGGTGATTGCGGCGTCATCGTTGATGGCGATTTAGTGATCACCGGTCGCTCCAAAGATTTGATCATAGTAAACGGTCAAAATTACTACCCACATGATGTCGAAGAGATTGTGGCGCAGATCGATAACCTCGATTTGGGCAAGGTCGTGGTTTGCGGGGTGAGCTCATCAGCCAGTCAAACCGAAGAGTTGCTCATTTTCATTTTATATCGGCAGGACATCGAGTCATTTCACGAGCTTGCAGACGAAGTCAGAAAACACGTGGCAGAACGTGCCGGCCTCGAGTTCGATCATATAATTCCCATTAATCGAATCCCTAAGACCACGAGCGGCAAGGTGCAACGGGCACATCTGGCTGCGGCGTATCAAAAAGGCGAGTTTGCAGAGGTCATAGGGGAGATATCGCCGGATAGTGCGGCAGACGATGGCCTGGATGAGGATCCTCTGATTCGCGAAATAGAGTTGATTTGTCGAGAGTTTTCTAAAGAAAGGAAAATTGAGCCTGACGATAATTTGTTTGAAG
>JABIUH010000048.1 GCA_018701055.1 Woeseia sp.
GCAGGTTCTGATTATCTTGTCTCAGAGTCCCCGGAACGATTGGTCGAAATCGTCCTTAATGGGATGAGCGGGCCCGTTACCGTCAATGACGTGACCTACAACTCTGTGATGCCGCCAATGAGTCAGTTGAACGACGACGAAATTGCCAACATCCTAACTTACGCGCTAAATAACTGGGGCAACGAAGGTTCGCCCATAAGTGCCGCCGAAGTCGCAGAAGTTCGCGCAACGACAGAACGAGCACAGGGCGCCGCAGAGTAGCCATCAATGAACAAAGCAATGGCAGTGATTCTGTTACATGTCTTATTCTCGGGTAGCGTGTTTGCCGCCGAGGTGAATCAATTTATACGAATTGAGGGCGGAGATTTTCGTTCCGTGATTCCCGTGGACGAAAGCAACAATCTTGCGACTGTGAGTGACTTTTACCTGCAACAATCACCGGTGACTAACGCGGAGTTTTTGCGCTTTGTGCTTTATCGTCCGGAATGGCAGCGCGAACGCGCGCCGGGGATTTTTGCAGATGATCAGTATCTGTCCGCCTGGGCGGGCCCGATCAGTCTCGGCCAGGACGCCCTTCCAGATCAGCCGGTTACTCGAGTTAGTTGGTTCGCCGCGAATGCGTATTGCAAATCAGAAAACGGACGGTTGCCAACATGGTACGAATGGGAATTCGTCGCCGCGGCCAACGAAAAGCGCAGTGATGCGAGAGACAGCGACGCGTGGCAACGACAGATTATCTCCTGGTATTCCACAGTCGGGGGTGGCCCCCTTTCAAGCGTGCGCGCCCGTCCGGCCAACTACCATAACGTTTACGATGCGCATGGTCTGGTTTGGGAATGGGTCGACGACTTCACCGGGCTATTAGTAAGCGGCGACAATCGTGAGCAAGGCGGAGCTGACCAACTGCAATTTTGTGGTGCTGGTGCGATCACAATGGAGGAAAAAGAAAACTACGCCGTTCTGATGCGAGTGGCAATGCTCAGTTCGCTTGAAGCACGATTTACAACTCGCAACTTAGGTTTCCGCTGTGCCCGCTCTATGGAGCCAAACCAATGAAATTGTCCGTGGCATTTTTGCGCAGCGCAATAGCAGCGATGGCTGCAAGTGCAGTTGTCGGAATAGTGAGTGCTCAGCTACCAGCGAAAGACCCGATACCGACAAATTCGGTGTATCAGCTCGACGTGCTGCTTGAGAACGAGAATGGAGACTCGATCGAGCTTGATTTATTCTACGGCAACCCGGTTTTGGTCACCATGTTTTATACAAGTTGTCCGCATGTTTGCCCACTGCTGATCAATACAATCAAAGTAATGGAAGCCAAGCTATCTGCGGAGGAACGCGCGCGACTTAGGGTGCTTGCAATAAGTGTCGACCCAGAGCGCGACACGCCAGAGGCCCTTAAGAAAACAATGCAATTACATGCGGTCGATCGTGATCGATGGACGATGGTGCGATCCAAACCGGCTGATTTACGCACTATTGCGGGCATGTTTGGCGTCCGGTACAAAAAACTGCCTGACGGTGAATTCAACCATAGCAGTAAAATAATTCTGCTCGATGGAAAAGGTATTAGCATTGCGGAAACGTCCAAACTCGGAAAATCCGATCCCGCATTTCTCGCCGCGATACAGACGGCCTTAGAATGATTCGGTTTTGGTGTACCACGATTCTTGCGATGCTGAGCTTGCTGCAATCACCGAGCACAATGGCAGTCGAAGCGGATAACGAAGATTTGGCGTCGGCACTATTTAACGGGACACCACAGGTTCACGTGCGCTACCGCTTCGAGCTTGTTAACGACGACAGGTTCATCAAGGATGCGGAAGCGTCCACTGCCAGGTTGAGACTCAACTACACCACCCGCACATGGCGTAATTGGACGGCATTTGGGGAATTCGACTATATCGGTGAGGTCTTCATTAACGACTTCAATAGCGGCGCCGGAACGAGTTCGCCTGACAGAGACCAATACCCCGTAGTTGCCGATCCGAAAGGCGCCGACCTCAACCAGCTGACTATGGACTACGGCGGGATCAAGAACACGCAACTGCGGATAGGCAGGCAGAGAATATTACTCCACGATCAACGCTTTGTTGGCGGTGTGGGCTGGCGCCAAAACGAACAAACCTACGATGGCGTCTCCGTTCACCGCAGCATATCGGAACGATCCCACGCCTCTTATAGCTATCTGACGAGTGTCAAACGAATTTTTGGAAATCGCACGACAGCAGGTCGCCACGATGCCGACACGCATCTATTAAACGCGTCTCTTGACCTCACTGACAACTGGAAACTTTCACCCTTTTATTACCACATTGACAACGATGATGTTCCGGCACTATCAACCGCGACCGGCGGTCTGAGATTAGGCGGCAGTGTCAAACTTGGTACTTCTAGTCTTAATCTACTGGGCTCGATTGCAAAACAGACTGACGTCGCAAACAACCCGACCGATTTCGACGCGAGCTATTATCATGTCTCAGCAAATATTGATTTTGATAACAGCATTTCAGTTGGTCTGGGACTAGAAGTTCTCGAGGGTGATCAGTTATCTCCTGGTACGGCATTCAGAACCCCGTTGGCGACGCTGCACTTATTCAACGGCTGGGCTGACCAGTTTCTCGCTACGCCAGACGCCGGAATTGAAGATTTATATTTGAGCGTCAAATACCAACACCAAAAATGGCGTTGGCAAGGCGTTTACCATGATTTCAGCGCAGAGAGCGGATCTGCAGATTGGGGCACGGAGTTGGATCTGTCATTCGGAAGGAACATCAGCAACAACATAGCTTTATTGCTAAAAGGCGCGTTCTTCACAGCGGACGATCCAGGAAGAGCTGACGTCAGAAAAATCTGGGTACAGTTTGTTGCAAACTACTGAGGCAATGGAACGACTCGACCGCTGAACTCGTTGCTATTTCCCGTCTAGACAATCGCCGGCAACGCGTGTTTGCTTACCGCGACCCAGACCATATAGACAAAAACTGATGCTGCGACGACGAACATAACGGCCTGTCGAGCCGACCCCGGTCTCGATCGCAAACAGAACGCGCCAAACAAGATGTACGCGACTAGCGCAATTATTTTTGCGGTCAACCATGTCACTTGGAACGGATTCACTGCAGACAATAAAAGCATGCCAATTGCCGC